>JAOAPG010000011.1 GCA_025462785.1 Acidobacteriaceae bacterium | reverse complement strand
CGTGCTGCATCTGAGATGTTGCGGCTTGGATGTACATAAGAGTTCGATTTCTGCTTGCATTTTGCTGCGTCAAGCGGGACGAGTGCAGAAGCACCAGCGTCGCTTTGGCGCGATGACGCAAGACCTGCACGAGCTTGCCGAATGGCTACGGCAATTCGGTGTGACTCAGGTAGCGATGGAATCCAGCGGCGTTTACTGGAAGCCAGTTTGGAACATTCTGGAGGGACAGTTCACGGTAGTTTTGGCGAATGCGCAGCACATCAAGAATGTGCCTGGTCGCAAGACCGACCAGAAGGATGCTGAATGGATTGCGCAGTTGCTGCAGTATGGTCTTCTGAGGCCCAGCTATGTACCTTGCGAAATCATCCGCGATCTCCGCGACCTGACAAGAATGCGGGCGAGTCTGTCCCAGGAAGCTTCGCGCATCAATAGTCGAATTCAGAAGGTGCTAGAAGATGCAAACGTAAAACTGGCGAGCGTGGCGACAAACGCTCTCGGCAAGAGTGGACGGTCAATGCTGGAGGACATCATTGCCGGTGAAGATGATCCGGAGCACCTCGCCTCACTCGCTTTGGGCCATCTGCGTGAGAAAATCCCGCAACTAAGATTGGCCCTAGAGGGAAACGTCCGTTCCCATCATCGTTTTCTGCTTCGGCGCTTACTGGATCAATTACATTTTGTAGAACATGAAATTGTGTTGCTCGAAGAACGCTTAGAGGACATTGGCCGACAAAGACCGGAGCTGTCGCAAGCGGTGGCTCGCTGGGACACGATACCAGGCATCGATCGAGTGGCAGCATGGGCTCTTCTAGCCGAAGTAGGTGACAACATGGCGCAGTTTCCAACAGCTCAGCAGCTGGCAAGTTGGGCCTCGCTCTGCCCAGGTAATCACGAAAGCGCCGGCAAACGTTTGCGAGGCGCAACTCGCCAAGGAAGTCCGTGGTTGCGCCGCATGGCTTGTCAATGCGCCTGGGCTGCCGCGCGAACCAAGAACACTTACTTGTCCTCGCAGTTTAGACGCTTAGCCGCCAGGCGCGGCAAGAAAAGAGCGATCATCGCGGTGGCACATACCCTCATAGTCATTGGCTATCACTTGCAGAAGAACCAGAGCAACTACGACGACCTTGGCGGAAACTACTTCGATCGCATCCACTCCGACGGTCTAAAGCGGTACTTGGTGAAGCGGCTCCAACAACTCGGGCACAAGGTAACTGTAGAGCCGATTGAAGCTGCTTAACCCACCGCTTCTCCAGTGGTTTTCGAGGGAGAATGGCCGGTCTCCGACGGGATGCTGTACGCTCCCAAGCCTGCTCTGCCCGATCCCGATGACCGCGGAGCTGCTCAGCAGTGAATAACCCTCCGTCGGGAATTCCAGCACCCTGATTTCGAATTTGCATCACGCAAGTAACGCGGGGATTCAGTTTTCGACCATAGGTCGTCAAAAGCGTGGCAAGCGCATCGTAGTACGAAGTCTCGCGTTGCCCGATACCTGCTCCACGAATGTCACGCAGACGGCTGAAGTAAACCTCAAGAGCATGCACTTGAGTTTTGTAGATCGGCGGGTGTGAGAGCGCAAGTCTGTAGAAGGGTTCGACGAGCGGCGCGCGCGAGCGAGCGGGCGGGCCCCGGTCAAAGTCAAAATCGGGGTTCATTAGGGAGGGAGCATTTTGCCGTCGCCTTACACTAACCCGTCAAACAGGGGAGGGGGTTACTGCGACTGAGGTACGATGATGTTTCCAAAACGTCCGATGAACTTTGAACGCATCGCCGCTTTAGTGAAGGGCAGAAGGAAGTCCAAGGGTACGGCTTCCGCGCGGCCAGACGCGGCCATCGAATTTCCGCATCCTGAAAACGCCTCTCTCTTCGCACGCCTTAGGGAGGACTCTAAGATCGCCGATCCACAGAAGAATCCCATGGGGTGATAGGTGGCTACGAAATGCGAACGCATCCCGATCTGATTTCGATTTTGTATGCCCTCACTGAGGATGGGGTTAGAAAGGTTACGCATACGGACGGCCGGTGATGGCCAACCCGAATGGGCTTGTGTTCGCATACGCACTACGTCTTCTTCAAGCTGCGCGAAGATAGATTTGACGATGCAAGCGAAGACGGTGGACGGTTTGATCCAAGCTACGGAAAAGGCTGGATCGAGTTTCGCCTCGGAGGTCGCATTGGTTCTTCATCAGATTGGCGAGAAGCGATGCAACGTTGGGCAAGCATTAGTTATCAAGGCAGCTTGGATATTGCCTTATGAGGCGACCAAGAAAACCGTACAAATTTACGTAACTGCTATAAAGACGATTATTTCCTATCCTGCCCTCCGCAACCGCCACGCGCAGGCGAGCCGATCAAATTCGGACATGGATATGGCAAATTGCTTCTTCCTTTAACGACCCTGCACTAACCGTAAACGTGGAAAGCTGAAAGTGGGGCATTCGGAACCGCTGTTATAGAATCCGTGGCATGTCCTTACCGGGACGGTTCTCGAATCGCATTGCCGTGAAGAGGATTACGCGGTTCGGATTTTTCGTCGCCGCTTGTATCTGGGTCGCTGTGGACTGGAACGCCTACAACGTTGCCCGCTTACGAGCGCAACCCGCGACGAAACCAGAGCTATTACCAATTGAAAGCACCTCCCCCACGTGGGATGGTGCTTATCCGACACTGGTAATTAATCCCAGCCGTTCCAGGTCAGGTGACTGGAAATTCTCCGCAAGCATTGCAATGAGGAAGCCTTCGGTTCGGAACGAAAGACCTCTAGATGAGTTTGACGTTGCCCTGGATTCTGGGATGTTTGTGCTTCGCCAAACCGATCTTTTTATTCCCGATGTAATGCCATGTCGCTCACACGGACCTATCGACCTTGGGACTTTCACAGTCGAGGCTTCGGTGTGGGTGCGAACCATCCCTACGATATTTGCCCGACCGGAACGCGAAATCCGTACACCTATCAGGACTTGAATTTAGAAGACGGGCGCCAAATTCACTTTCCGCGCATTTCGAAAGGCAATGGGTATGCGGATGCAGTTTTCCGGCATAGCGATACGGCTTCTGAATTTTATGGCGCTCAAGACGCATGGAACGGCAAGGCTGGACCCTCGATTTCAAAGATCATCGCCAGTTCTTGTTTCCTGAAGCGTACAACGCCAAGAACTATGCACAAGGAGCTGCATTCGAAATGCGCGATGGCTTCGGGCACAGCATTCAACTCAAGCGCGATTCAGCCCGCAATCTTCAAAAACCAATCTCCCCTGCGGGACGGTCGATCACTTTTAAATATGACAATGCGGACCGAATCGTTGAAGCTCAGGGCGACGCAGGAAACGTCCGAAAATACTCATATGACTCGACGCGCCATTTAGAAACGGTATCGGATGAATCTCAGATTTTTTATCGCTTCAAATACGCTCGCCTTCTTCACGGCGCCGGGTTACGATCCTTACCTGATGACAACAGTCATGGATGGCGATTGGATAATGCTGCTAAGAAATTTTTACGGCGATAACAGCAGGGTGACAGAACAGGAATTAGCGGGTGGTGAGATTTACAAGTACAAATATTCATTCGATTCAAAACACCAGATTGTGAAAACAATAGTGTATTTTCCAGACGGGCAGGTGCGCCAATTCAACTTCCGTGATGGAATTCCCGTGAAGTAGACGAAATAATGCGACGCTTATTTCGTCTCTTTCGCCATCTTTCTGGCGATCTCTTCCATTAGCTTGGGTTTCAAATCGGCCAACATGTTGTCCACAATGCTGGAGATTGCTGCGTCGTCCGTTTCCGGCTTTTCCGCAGCCTGTTCCACCTCCGGCAACACAGCTTTCGGTTCCCGCCGGAGGTCTTTGAATCCGGACGCCACCATTGGTTCGCTGGAAATGGCAGCTGCGGAGTCGGATGTCTGCAAAATCGGACCGGTTCCGCTTTGCGGTTCGGCTTTTGTGCCAACGATGTTCTCGCGAATCTGCTTCCAATTCTGCCAGGCTGCGGCCAGTTCCGTCTCCCGCTCGCGATCGGCTTGAATATCGCGTAATTGGGGTGCGGATGCTGCCGAATCTGTGGATTGGATGGTACTGGACTCCAAATAGGAGACGGCATTCGTCGGTGCGGATTCCAACGGCACTGACCCGGCAGATGCAGCGGCAGCAAACGCAGAATCTTCGTAAGATACCGCGTTAGTTGCTTCTGAGGAGTCTTCGGCCGGAACCGGCGAATCGAAAGATGCTTGCCGGTCAGAGCCCGTCTTAACTTCGACTGCCGAACTATCGCCAGCATCCGAAGCTATAGAACTTGGCGGTTCGTATCCCGCCGGCTCGGCTGAGGCTGCTTCCGCATTCGCTACAACAGAAATTAGCTTCCTCACCACCGAAGCGTTTTTGTCCGGAGTCGCTGCACCAAAACCTTCCGCGCCGAGAGCTGCTGCTTGCGCCGCGTAAGATTTCTCCATCTCATGCTCGAGAAAGAGTTTCGACTCGTCTTCCGCAACTGCGAGCGAATGTGCAACCCATCGTGGCCCACTGACAGCAGTCGCATGCCCGTGGGAATTCTCTCCCGAGTTTTCTGAAAACCGCGCGCCATTGGTATGTTCGACCGCATGCCCATCTCCAACAGCTGGGACTAGGGACGCCAGCGCCGCCATGAACTCCGACTCACTTAGTACAGGCTTTTGAATATTCTGGACGGGATCCACCTTCTCCATCGTGCCGGACGGCTCTGAAGAAACGCTGGTCGAATCCATAAATAAAGAAGCAAAAGTCACCGCCTCGACTTCGGTTTCTTCGTAACTTGACTTAGCTTCTCCTGAACTCGAGGCTACAGCCGTGCTTGAAGTTTCGGATGAAATCTTCGCGACTGAACTCTCCGGAGCTGAGTCAACGAATTGGCCACCCTTCGAAGCACCACTATCAGAGGCCGAGACCAGGGCTGCGACCTCTTCAGGCGTAACTTCCTTGGCAGACAAAGCATCCCGCTTTGACGCTTTTACTTCTTCTGATTTGTCTTTCTTTTTGCGCCCCAGATCCTTAAACCCGGCGTCAGGAATCTCTGATTCTTGCGAAGCTTTCTTATCCTCAAGCTTTTCAACTTCTAAAGGCTTTGCCGCCGGAGAGGGAATTCTCAGACGGTTCTTCCATTCCAAATCGCCTGTTTCAGCCTTTGGAGCGGCTGCGCCACCCTTCCCAGAGCGGCCTGGCTTTTGCGGATCAGCCAGAGGAACAATCTTGTCTTCCAGTTTCGTGAGCGCCGTCAGTAACTCACTAGCTTCAAAAGGCTTGATGATATGGCCATCGGCCCGCACCCGTTTTGACTCGTCGGCTTTGAATGGCTCCATCTTGCCGACAGTCAACAACACAGGAATGCGTGCGGTATCTGGAGATTCCTTAATGCGCTGGCAGACTTCCAATCCGCCATAACCCGGCATGTAAACGTCAAGGACGATGAGGTCAGGTCTGACCTCGCTAATCTTCTTGAGCGCGGCCGCGCCATTATTCACGGTAATGACTTCGTAACCTGCGTCCGAAAGGATTCTCCGCCCCATGTTCTGGGCTGTCACGCTGTCGTCGGCCAGCAATATCTTTCGCGCCAAGATGAGTCCTTTTAGTGAGGGGAGATAGCGCGAAGTTAAATTGTCCGGGGAGCTAAGTCAATGAAGATACGACTGTAACAGGTTACGAGCGGACAACGGCGACCGAGCAAAGCAGCGCCAGGCTGCAGGAACCAGGCTCTGGGCGTCAGGGTTTAGGAACTACAAAGAGCGCAAGCATTACCACTGAAGAGTAACTCCAACACCGCGGAAAACCGGTTCGAGATTCCTGATGAATATTGCAATCTGCTCTTAAAATTCCCGCGCCTGAGGCGTGAAGCCCGAAGCCTAGTTCCTAGAGCCTGACGCCTAAAGCCTGCTTTACTAGAGCCTGGTTCAAAACGGATTCAGCTTACCCAGCCCCTTCTTTTTCTTGTGTTTACTGGAAGAGAGATCCTGGGCATCGGCAGTTTGGTCCGCGGAGGATGACGACGAACCATCGGTTCCCGCTTGCCCAGAGGCGCCGTTCGAGCCGTTCTGTATCTCATTAACCTGGGCCGGTGCCGCCGGAGGGTTCTGGCCGCTATCCGGCTGACTGCTGCTGACGTTCGGCTTAAGTTCATTAGGATCTGGAGCCGCAGCTGAGTCCGGCTTGAGTTCATTTGGATCAGGCGCAGCGTTTGTGGGCGTGATTGGCGACGATCCAGCTCCGGCGCTAGGAGTCGCTGCGGAATTATCCGTGGTGCTGACAACCGGTATCTCCGCCGCGGGAGTATCCGAGCGGGGTGCAGGTTGATCGGCGGGGGGCGCTCCGACTCCATTTATTGTTTCCACGCTAGTACTATGCGTGCTGGTCCCCATCGCCGCATTCGTCGCAGACCGAATCACCTCACTCGCGGTCGTTGCTCTGGGATCGATGAGCGTAGGTTCCCCCACTCTCGAGGCCGGAGCCGTATTCGGATGTTTCTGGAACGCGCTCATCACCCGTGTCATCGGGGTCGCTTCTTTGCGGCTATTTTCTTCTGCCCGGTTCTGCGCAACCGCCGCCTTCGTCGGTTTGGGAACTGGCTGATGCAATGCGGTGAGCCGCGTTTTCGCATCGTCCGTGCGATCCATTAGCGGATAACGAGTAATGATCCGCGAGTAAGACTCTGCTGCGCCCGCAGTGAATTGCTGAATCATGCGCGCCTTGGCTGCTTCATTCATAGGGCGCGATCGCACTTGAGTGATTTCGCCTTCGTAGGCTTGTCCTAGCAGATACAAAGCCTCGTCGGCCTTGCTATAAAGCGGATACTTATCAGCGAGTGATCGCAGTCGTGCAATCGCAGCCGGATAAGACTGTCGGCCATAGTAGAAACGCCCGACGCGGAATTCTCGCTCTGCGATTACTTCCTGCACTTGCATCAACCGCTGCTTGGCTTCCGGAACCAGCTTGCTGTCCGGCCATTGCAGGATCAACTGCCGATATTCTTCTTCGGCGCGCATCGCGTGCGTATAATCGCGATCCGGCTTTTCCATCTCCTGATAGTGAATGTTCGCAATCTTTAATTGCGCCTCAGCCGCCTCCGGCATATTGGGGAAAAATGTTTCGAAGTCTTTGTACTCGACTTCCGCTTGAGCCAGTGACGTAGTGCCGCCTTCCGCATACCAAGAGTCGGCAACCGCCAGTTTCGCGCGAGCGATGAACTCGGAATCCGGATACGTGTTAATCAGCGTCTGCATGGTCATGCGCGCGACGTCGAAGCGGTTGTGCTTCATGGCGTCCATGCCGCGATCAAACATGTCCTTGTCGGGCTGCTTCGATCTGACAATGGCCAGCGGATTGTTGACCTTCCTGTTGGTGCACGCAATCGAAAAAGCTAGCGCGAGAATCAGATCCGCAATC
>JAOAPG010000009.1 GCA_025462785.1 Acidobacteriaceae bacterium | reverse complement strand
ACGATGAGACTTGAGACGAAGGACGGTCTAATCGTCGCCGAGGTCCAGCTCCCGGCGAACGGCGAACCCGATGCGATCGTGTACGGCAATCGAGTGTTCATCCGGCGCGCGATGAAGGTGACAGAACCCCCGCAAAAGAACGATCCCGAGATCTACTTCGAGGCGACGACTCATCACATGCCTGCAATCGAGCCTGACTCGGAAGTTCGATAGTGTCTGGAATACTCTTTGCTACGTCTTATCGTTGGAGAAGACTTGCGATATCGATGTGGTTTTGACGGCTCGCCGTTCGGCATAAAAACAGAGGCTTAAAACTCTCTATTGAGTGCGAACACCAAAAATCCCGATCCCCTGTAACCAGGCCGTCGCGATCGGCGGACTTTGGGAACGGTCCCTGCCACAAGTTTCTCCAAATTTCAATTAGTCTTCAGCACTATTTATCGACTGTCAGTACGGGGTTATACCCCGCCCCATGGCTTCGCTCATGACGCCATTCTGGATAGAGGACACGGGGCAAGACATCGCCGAATACGCAGTCATGTTGGCTCTCATCCTCGTGTTAGTAATAGGCACGGTTAGGCTGGTTGGCACCCACGCTAACTCTGTCTTTTCCAACGTCGCCAGTTCCATTCAATAAAGCCCTCTGCTCCGATTTCAGCCTTGTTCTCATACAAGTCCTCCATAGTCACCGGTGACACCACTCCTGAGGTATCGCCGCTTGGGGGGCCAGTATGCCATTCCTGCAAGGGATCTGATCTGGGCAGCGCTGATGGAGTATCTCAAATGCTGACCTCCTCGCGAGGTAAGCGCTAAGCGGCAGCCCCGGACGAGCGCACTTAACGCGCTGCGATTGATTTGGGTCACCGCAGGAAGGTTCACGTTTTTTCCTGCAGCTTACCCTCGCTGCTGATCTTTGCGAGTTCGGCATTAAGTTCTGCGCCCACCAGGATTGCAAACAGTAGAGCCACACCATTAGCGCTATCGCCGCACCAAGGGTTCCGCAAGTCTTATTAAAGTTCGCGAAATCTCGAGAATAGATCCCGAGCAAAAAAGACAACCCAATCCAACAGCCTACTGCGAGAACAGCACCTGGCAATGTCGCGAAGAACTGCTGCTTCACGTTCGGAGCGAGATAATAGAGCGCTTCGATCGCCAAGATTGTGAACACCGCTGCGATGGACCAATGGACGTAGGGCCACAGCAAAACGAAGACCTTCGACAAGTTAACCCGAGCAGCGAGCCATTCTCCGAACTGCGGGCTGACGATCATGACAGATAAGGCTATGAGCAAAAGGGCGCCCCTCAGGGCTACCGCCATGTGAGTTTACGGATTGCTATCACGGCTTCAGATTTTTAGAATCTCGCTTCCCACACCGAATGATGCAAGCAAAGACTCCCACCTGCCAGCCTCAAGACCGGCTAGCTTTACTCAACGAACAACGCAGGTTGAAGATGGCTCGATCCGTGCATGCCTATGTTCGAGGCAACACGCTGAAGCTCAATGAGTTGGTTGACTAGACTGTTGGGAGATTACTGCCGGAAGGCCCTCCTGTCTGGATTTGCGGCGATTGCCACCCCGGAAATCTCGGACCGGTTCCTAACCCGCAGGGGCGAGTGGAAATTGCGATCCGCGACCTCGGTCAAACAGTGATCGGGAATCCCGCCCACGATTTTGATCCGTCTTGGGCTTTCAGTGGCAACTGCTATTTGCGGGTCCGATCTACCCGGAGTAACGAGTGCGCTGATGCTCGAACAAGTGATGGCAGGGTACGAAGGGGAACTTGTCGAGCGCGGAAGCGTCCTCTTCCCACTCAGAATCTCAGATTAGCGTTCGACACAGAACAAGAACGGACCAATGTCGCACGAAACTGGAGACACTTTCGATGTCTGCGGCCATCCGCGCATAAGTGACTCACGATTTTCATTTTGAAATGTGGTCGCGGAATGTTCTCCAGCATCCAATATTCGCAAATTCGAGACTATAAGGAGTCAGACGAACATGGATACAAGGGTGGAACGCGGCGAAGTTCACGAAGATACTTTTACGGGTTCGATTGAGCGCAGAACGTCTCGAGTGCCATCGAGCATGTTTCTCGGCCTAGCGTTGGGATCAATGGCCGCCTCATTAGTTCTGAAGTTACTGGAGAAGGACGATTGGGCCCTCTTCGTTGGACAGTGGGCAGCCCCGTTTTTGATTATGGGGAGCTACAACAAGATGGTAAAACAGCATGGCTCCGACGCTACTTCGAATCTTCCTCAAGAGAGGGCAGCATAAATCTAAGCTTGGTAGCACGGGCTTCGATTGTCAATCGTGAATGATACAGAACAAGACTGGATTGAAAGGTACCGTGGCGCAAGTGCCTGTGGGAAATCTGCTGATCGCTCGTGATAACCGAAGACAATTCGGCGTACCCCCGAGTGATCTAAGAGCTAGTGCAACCAGCCGGGCCAAAGCTAGCGAGAGAACTTTTGCGTTACTTTATCGTTCTGGACCACTGGCTGTAGCTGAGACTTACGACAGACTCGTCGCGATTTGCAGGTATCTATCGCGGCAGGCTCGACATAGCGCTCAGCATTTTAAACAGGCATTCACTGCTTCTTCTCGCCATATTCGCTTGTTTGACATTTGCCATTGGAATGTCCCCTCGAATACGGAGGTCCAGCCGGTAGGAGCAGAAAGGTTATTGAAAGCAGAGGTCGGGTTCGATGTTTTTTGCCTTCGGCCGCTGGGCATACTTCATAGGGTGTTCCGGTTTGCTGGCCAGCATCAAAGGATGTCATGCTGGTGGGAAAACGGCGCAGTTAAACGGTTCCTCCTTTGGATGCGATATACGTTTGCTGGAGGGTTCTTCGGTGAAAGTTCACCTAATCAACCCAAGCAGTGTTTCATTCGGGACTGCGGTGATTACCCCCCGTTGGCAGTACGTCCTTGCTGGAGCGACTCCAAAGTCGTTCGGTGACCCTGTTCTGGTGGATGAAACGCTCTTTCCTCTGAAACCCGAATCCATTCAGCCAGGCGATGCGGTCGGGATAGGCATTCACACCGCCAATGCATTACGCGGTTACGAAATTGGCAAGGTGGCTCGCAGCAGGGGTGCGTATGTAATTTTTGGTGGAATCCATGCCACCCTTTTTCCGGAGGAAGCTCGTGAACTAGGGGCCGCACACACAGTCGTAAAAGGGGACGGCGACACCGTTTGGCGAAGCGTCTTGTCGGACTGCTTCGGGGGCACTTCTAAATCGGTCTACGTGGGCGGGCGGATTGAGGCGAGCGATTTCGTTCCAGCCAGATGGGATTTGGTTCCACGTGATCGTTATATGTGGGCATCGGTGCAGACAGTGCGTGGCTGCCCGAAGCATTGTTCCTTTTGTTCTGTGTGGAGAACCGATGGGCAACGGCCGCGTCAGCGGTCGTCGGATGCGGTAATCGAAGAAGTTGTTCAGTTGCGTCGGCTTGGTTTTCGATTCATCGCACTTGCAGACGACAACTTCTACCCCGTGACCCTCAGTGATCTTGATCTCGCCGCGAAGCAACAAAACAGTGCTCGATTAAATGAACTAGAAGCTATTCGTGCTGAGCGATTTGAACTGATGGCCCGCTTGGCAATGCTGCCGGATGACATGGTGTTCTTTACTCAAATCACCATGGAGGCGGCGGAGGACACGGACTTTCTTGACGCGATGAGAGGAGCGCGTATCAAAGGTGCGCTGGTGGGCGTGGAATCGGTCACTCCGGACGGGTTGAAGGACGTTTATAAGGATTTTAATTTAGCCGGGGAAGACCTGATTGAGCGACTTAGGACCTTTCGACAGCATGGAGTGCATGTCCTCGGTTC
>JAOAPG010000004.1 GCA_025462785.1 Acidobacteriaceae bacterium | reverse complement strand
GAGAGACCTGCTGGCCACTTCTTCTAGCCCAAGCTCTTCTTCTTTTCATTCCGAGCAAGGCGAGGAATCTGCTGTCCACTCACCACACCACACGAAATCCCTCTGCGTTGAAGTAGCCACCTTCCGCAGCGATGTTGGCTACTCTGACGGCCGCCATCCCGACGAAGTCCGCTTCACCACTGACCCTCGTGAAGACGTGCAGCGTCGCGACTTCACCATCAACGGCCTGCTGCTAGATCCCTTAACAGATGAAGTCCTCGATTTCGTGGGAGGACGCAAGGACCTCGACGCCGGAATTATTCGCGCAATCGGCGACCCCGAACTTCGTTTTACGGAAGACAAGCTGCGAATGCTGCGGGCCGTGCGTTTCGCCGCGCGCTTTGGATATGAGATCGACCCAGCAACCTTGAAGGCTATTCAGAAACTCGCCCCGCAAATTCATCAAGTATCGCGCGAGCGGGTTCGCGACGAACTTACCAAGATGCTGACCGAAGGCCAGGCGCGGGAAGCGTTTCTCCTTCTCGACAAAACTGGGTTGCTGCATGAATTGTTGCCCGAGGTCGAATCTATGAAAGGAGTCGAGCAGCCGGCGCAATATCACCCCGAGGGAGACGTTTTCGTTCACACGCTGCTTTTGCTCGAGCAACTGCCACGTCCCAGTACTCCGACACTCGCATGGGGTGCACTGCTGCATGACGTGGGAAAGCCGCCGACTTTCCGTGTCGCTCCTGATCGCATTCGTTTCGACAATCACGTCGATGTTGGAGTCAAAATGGCAGAAGCCATCCTGCGACGCTTGCGATTTTCGAATACAGACACCGAGCAGATTCTCGCTCTAGTGGACAATCACATGCGTTTTGGAGATGTCGAGCGCATGAAGAGCTCGACATTCAAAAAGTTTGTGCGCATGCCGCGTTTTCGCGAGCATTTGGAATTGCATCGCCTCGATTGTCTGTCCAGTCATAAGAATTTGGCGCTTTACAACTTCACGCGCGAGAAGATGGCGGCAACTCCGCCGGCGGACATGCGGCCTGCGCCGTTGATCACGGGGGAGGATTTGATTGTTGAAGGTTACGCGCCCGGACCACGCTTCAAAGAAATTCTTTCCGCAGTCGAAGATGCTCAGCTCGACGGACACTTGCAATGGAAAGAAGCGGCAATGGAGTTTGTACGCCGCGAATTCCCCTTGGCGAGAGTCTAGAAACGCGGAATTCTCATTTCAGGAAAAACCTTGTCAAGCCCCCTCGCGCCGCTTTTTTGAGTCAAGTAGCTGAATCTAAGCCGAAAAGTGTGGCGCAATTTCCTTATGCAAACTGCTATGCTGGATGCAGAGATAAAAATTCAGATCCCTTCAGGCATATCCTTCGCGCGACAACCGGTTCTGATTCGAGTGCGCAAGATTCAGGAATGTTAAAATCGAAAATCTGTTCGTCTGTCTTTGCGCGGACGAATTGCACCATACGATCACATGAAAGTTACTGAAAAAGATGTAGCTTACGTCGCCGATCTCGGCAATCTGGAGTTGACGGAAGAGGAGCGCACACGCATGTTGCGCGACTTGAACTCGATTCTGGGATACATCGATCGCTTGAATGAGCTCGACACGTCGAATGTCGAACCGATGGCGCAAGTGTCCGATCGCTACGGAGTCGATCAGTCGAAGCAAGGAAGCGAGCGCTTCGCATATGCGAGTCGCGAAGATGTTCTTGAAGGATTGCGAAAGTCGCTGCCGCACGAAGAAGCATTGGCGAACGCACCAGATTCAGACGGAACATTCTTCCGAGTACCGAAGGTGATTGAAAGATAAGTGTTGCGTGGAAGCCTAAAACGACATGGATTTAAATTCACTGACAATTGATGCAGCACGCAGCGCGATGCAGGACCGCAAGACGACTGCTGTCGACTTAGCCGAAGCCTTTTACGCAAAGATCGAGAAAGATGATCCGCAGATCGGGGCTTATCTCACTCTTTCTAAAGACCGTGCTTTCAGCAAAGCTGCGGAGATCGATGCTCTTGCTGCGAAAGGCGAAAAGCTGCCTCCGCTTGGCGGTGTGCCTGTTGGAATTAAAGACGTTCTGGTGACACGCGGTGTTCGCACAACCGCTGGTTCGAAAATTCTTGGCAACTATGTTCCGCCTTACGACTGCACTGCGGTTGCACGCATGGAAGCAGCCGGAGCAGTCGTGCTCGGCAAACTGAATTGCGATGAATTCGCGATGGGTTCGTCGAACGAGAACTCAGCGTGGAAGCCCGTCCACAATCCGCGCGACTTGAGCCGTGTACCTGGCGGTTCGTCCGGTGGTTCGGCGGCTGCCGTTGCTGCTGATACGGCAGTGGTTACGCTCGGGTCTGACACAGGAGGTTCGATCCGCCAGCCCGCTTCTTTCTGCGGTGTGGTGGGACTCAAGCCGACGTACGGGCGAGTGTCGCGCTATGGATTGATTGCGTTTGCTTCGTCCCTCGATCACATCGGCCCATTCGGTAAGACGGTGAAAGATACAGCTACGGTGCTGCGGACTATTGCTGGTCGAGATCCGATGGACTCGACTTCGGCGGAAGTTCCTGTTCCTGATTACGTTGCGGAACTTGAAAAGCCGGTACGCGGCTTAAAGATTGGCGTTGCAAAAGAGTATCTCGGCGAAGGACTTGACCCAGAGGTTCGCAAATCCGTCGAAGCGGCCATTCAGAAAATCGCAAGTCTTGGTTGCGAAATCGTAGAAGTCTCGTTGCCGAATTCGGAGTATGCGATTCCCACGTACTACATCATCGCGACAGGTGAGGCGTCGTCGAATCTGGCCCGCTTTGATGGAGTTCGTTACGGATACCGCGCTGCAGACGCGCGCAATCTTTCGCAAATGTATCGGCGCACTCGCGATCAGGGATTTGGACCGGAAGTGAAGCGCCGCATCATGCTCGGGACGTATGCGTTGAGCGCGGGATACTACGATGCGTACTACCTGAAAGCGCAAAAGGTTCGTGCCTTGTTGACGCACGACTTCGATGAAGCATTCAAGAAAGTCGACGCGATCGTAACGCCGACGAGTCCCACGGCTGCTTTCAAGTTGGGCGATAAAGTCGATGATCCGTTGGCGATGTATCTTGCTGACATCTACACTGTGACAGCGAACATAGCCGGAATTCCAGGAATATCGGTGCCTTGCGGAGAGACGAAAGAGAAGCTGCCGATCGGACTGCAGATTTTAGGGAAGCATTTTGATGAAGCAACAATTTTGAGAGTGGCACATGAGTATGAAAGCAGGCGCTAGGCTTTAGCCTTAACCACAGGGAGCACAGAGGAACACAGCGAGAAATCGGACAGCCGAGGCGCTCGCTACGTGAGCATGGTTGCTACAGCAGATTGTAGTAGCGCTGGTTTTCAGCAGCGCAGGCCCGGCAGAGAGTTTTTCCAACAATAACAAGTTCGCGGCGGAAGTTTATTCCTTCGCCGCAGGATTCACACACAATTCGTTCGCCTTTATATCCCGGGCACTCTTCCGGGGGGAGTTCGACTTTTACCCATTGCTGGGTGTATAGGTCTTCGTCCTTCATCTCTCGATAGGCCAGCATCTGCTGCTGGTTTTTGTTTTCAAGTTCAGGATGCATCTGGCGCGCCAGCGCCTTCGATGATTCTTTCGCAGCAACGCGAACGGCTTTGCCATTGTTGACGTCCACGAAAGTGGCCGCCATTTTTCCCCAGTCGCGAAATTTCAGAGCGCGCTTGCCGAGGCGGCAGCCGGTGACGACGGCAACGGCATCGGTCGCGCAACGGTCGATTTCTACAAAAGTTACCAGACGCTTGCGGTCTTTGCCGCTCGGATCTTCGATCCCGAGCTGCTGAAGGCCGAGCATCGCCATGCGCACGCCGAGTACTTGTCCGGCGCAGAGGTGGCCGTGTGCCTGTTCAGCGTCGAGGAGGTAGTCGTCGAGGGATTTCATAAGAAGCAGTCAGCAATCAGCCGTCAGCTCTCAGCTGGGAGCCGAATCCCGCCAATTTCGATTGTAGTACCGAACAATAATTCACCAAAACTCAGGAGACAAAACAACATGACAAACTCACGCAAATCAAAACTTAACGTGGTACTCGCGATTGTGCTTTCAGCTTCGCTGATCGCCACTGGATGCAGTGCGCAGTGGATCAGTGTTGCCCTCGCCGATTTACCGGTGCTGGTGCAAATGGCCCTGAACATTGGAAGTCTGGTCACAACGCTGCAATCCGGCAATCAGCTGAGTGCTGCCGATGCGGCAACCGTTCAGAACATATCGACCCAGGCGAGCAAGGATCTCAATCTTCTACAAACCCTATACAACGAGTACAAGGGCAATCCGAGCACAGGTACACTGCAGCAGATCAACAATGTAATCAGTGATATCGGTCAGAACCTTCCAGCGCTTCTGCAGGCAGCGCACGTCTCCGATCCGACGCTCTCCGCGAGATTAGCTGCGGGCGTAAATCTCATTCTCACAACGGTCACAAGCTTTGCTTCTCTGATTCCTCAAACTGCCACTCCGCAAAACGGAACTGCACAAGCGGCATCGGGGCCGAGTTTGCAGAAGAGTGCGAACAAAACGATCGCGATTCCTCAAGCGAAAGATTTGAAAAAGCAGTGGAACCAGCAGGTATGCTCGCCTACAGGAAAAGCAGCGCTGGATGCACGGTTTAACGCATGTGCGTTGCAGTAGAAGGTCGAGCCGAGCGTGGTAGAGCCGGGCGGGAACGCCCGTCTCTCCATCGGCAAGATTGTTATTTACGCCGCCAGCGAATTCCGTCTTTGGTTATTTCGACGATTATTCCGGCGCTGGTCAGTTCGGCGCGAATGGCATCGGAAGCGCGAAAATCTTTCGATTTGCGGGCGGCTTCCATTTCGGCGATTCTCTTTTCGACATCAGCATTGGAAAGTTGTTGCGCGGCAACCGCGTCGATTAAGTCTTTGCTGATGTCTTCTCGACCTTCACTCTTTGCCCACTCGAGGATGCTTTTCATCTTGGCGGCATCGTCGTCTTTCAGCACAGCAAAAATTTCGTCGAATTGCTCAAGCGCCGCAAGCAATGGCGGCACATCGCCTTTCTTGATCTGGCCCGCATCGATGGCTGCATTGGCGGTGCGCACCATATCGAAGATGGCGGCTTGCGCTTGCGCCGTATTGAGGTCATCTTCGAGTCCAGCACGCAGACGATCTTTGGTTTCTTGCGCGAGCCGAGCGATAATTTCTCCACTACCATCGGAAAATTGTCCCCCGGTTAGGCGTTGCCGAAAATTGCGTAGCCGCTCTACGGAAGCCGCGGCCTGCTGCAATCCGTCCCAAGTGAAATTCAGCTGATGGCGGTAGGGAATCGAGGCGAGCAGGAAGCGGATGGAAGATGGCTTGTAGCCCTTCAGCACCAGATCGCGCAGGGTGAAAAAATTGCCTTGGCTCTTTGACATCTTCTCGCCTTCCACCAGCAGAAAGCGCGCATGAAACCAAAAATGGGCAAACGGCTTGCCGGTGAGCGCTTCCGACTGCGCGATTTCGTTTTCGTGATGAGGGAAAATTAAGTCCTCTCCGCCGGCGTGAAGATCGAAGGTTTCGCCGAGCTCTTCCATGGACATGACGGAGCATTCGATATGCCAGCCGGGACGGCCCGGCCCGATCACACTATCCCACGAAGCTTCGCCCGGCTTGGGAGCCTTCCACAAGGCGAAGTCGCGCGCACTGTCTTTTTCATATTCATCTACATCGATGCGGGCTCCGTCTTGCATGCCTGCAAAATCTCTTTTGGAAAGCTTTCCGTAAGAGGGGAACTTTGCGATCCGAAAATAATAGGAGCCGTCTTCAGCGCGATAAGCAAAATCTTTTTCTTGGAGTTTGGCGACAAATTCCGCCATTTCTGGAATGTGATCGGTGGCGCGAACCAGTTGGGCTTCCTCGATGTTCAGAGCCGCGGCATCTTCGAGAAAAGCCTTCTCATACTTGGCCGTGTACTGCTTCACGCTGACGCCGTCGCGGGCGGAGTTGCGAATGATTTTGTCATCGACATCGGTGATGTTCATGACGTAATGCAGCTTGTATCCGCTCTGCCGGAGAAAGCGGTGCAGGACATCGACGGCCACGAATGTCCGAAAATTGCCGATGTGCCCGTAGTCGTAGACGGTTGGCCCGCAGGCGTACATCCGGACCTCGTTGTTATTTAGTGGCCGGAACTCCTCTACTTGGCCGGACAGAGTATTAAAGAGGCGTGGTGCCATATTTTAGAGTCGGATTCAGACAGAATCTCTCATTCTAGGGTGCTGCGAGAAATAGGGTCAAATATTTGGCTCGGTAGTCAAGCGTGGGAGTGGGAACGCAACCGGTGTCCCACCAAGATCACATAATGCAGTGCGGAAACAATGGTGAAGGCAAAAGTGGCGCGAAGAAACGTTAAGCGAGTAATCCACACCCAGCGAGCCGGATGAACTTCCAAAAGCATGACGAAAAAGACGGCGGCAACTTGTGCGAAGGTGTTCGCTTTGCCAAAAATGCTGGGACGAAAATCTCTCAGTCCGGCGATGGCGAAGAGCACGGCACTTGCGGCGAGGATCGAAATGTCTCGGCTGAAGACCAGCACCGTGAACTTCCAGGGAATTTTCCGCATGATGGATAGCACCAGGAACACGGTGCTGAGCAGAAGCTTGTCGGCAATCGGATCGAGATATTGACCGAGCGTAGTCTGTTGTTTGAGAGTACGCGCGAGTAGCCCGTCGAGACCGTCGCTGAGTCCGGCAAACACAAATAACGAGAGAGCCCAAAGATAGTGTCCCTCAACCAAGTTGATGACGATAAATGGCAAGAACATCATCCGCAACAAGGTGAGCTGGTTCGGCGCACTGAGTAGTTGCGAAAATTTCACTCCCCGCCCTCCGAGTCGCTAACTACAGGTGCAGACTTCGTATTGCTATGCTCCATGAGCACGACCGCGGCATCAAGTTTTGTTTTGCTGGCGAAACGTTGGGAGAGCGATGGAATGCTGCCATCCGGCAGGTCAAGTTCGATGCGCTCAATACGGTGCATCGGGAAGAAGACGACGGATGGAGAGAAGGGCTCGTCTTGCTGAACAAGAGAAATCAGATCATCGAAGGAGGCAAGCTCGACGCCGCAGATGCTGAGTCCGGCAGCGGCTAGGGCGAGAATCACACCCCAGAATTTCTCCCTGGGATTTCCCAGAGTCGCAACGACCATCGTTCCCGATGCAAACGGAAGCCGGTGGTCGGAACCGCTCACGGCGTTCTCTTGGATATTCGGCACCAGTTGATTGTCGCCGCGAGTAGCCGGGTTTGCAACTATGTAGGTGATGCGAGCAGCTCGAGGCATAGGCAGCTTCGAGGGGAACGGCTTGTAAATTCAGAGGGAGCGGCAGTTATGCTCAGGATCTTTTGCGAAGTTCGAAGCGCATTGAGGTTTCACGGCTGGAAGAAAAATGTTCTACACACGAGGGACTCATATCAGTGGGCCTACATAGGCCACAGACCTTTGTAATGCGACGCGAACTCGGGCGCACCACCGGAGACGAGGCTTCCATAAGCAAACGCGGAGAGCGCTTAGCCAGAGAATAGAAGACGATGCCGTTGGGTGCCCAGAGGAGACTCAGATGAAGAACTTGCCTGGACCTGTCTACGCGTGCAACATAGGAAAGCATGTGCGCCCGGATATTTTCGACTTTGGTCCTCTGTTTGCTTGGGTGCTTCGCCATTGGGGCCATGGCGCAACAAAAATCGGACACGACAATCATTCGTGCCTTGGAATCGAAATGGATAGATGCGTATAAGCAGCGGCAAATCGCCACGCTATCTGCGCTCTTGGCAGAGGACTACGTAATTACTATTGAGGATGGCAGCACGTACGGCAAGGTCGGCTTCGTTAGTTATAACGCAGGACCGTTGCGCGTGGAAATCGCCGAAACGTCGGACATCAACATTCGCATACACGGGAACATAGCGATAGTGACAGGGGCTTATCACGAACGAGGCGAGTCCCGCGGAAAGCGGTACGATTATCACACGACCGGCTAACCGATGTTTGGATGAAGAACGGTGGAGAATGGCATCTCATTGCGTCGCATTATAGCTTTCCAGCAACCCTTTAGAGGACAGAACTCCCAGTCACACGAAAAGAACACCCTGCGAGGCGGTCAGGATTACGTCCTCACGCGTGATTATCCCGTAGGTGCCACAGGCATACAACTTATGGGATGTCTTGCCGTATGAGATAAGTCAGTGTCCAGATGTGACAGATTAGTCTTTAGACGCTCGCACTTTTTTGATAGACTCTATCAGCTTCAGGCGGACGCGACGCTGTTACAGTGCTTGCGACATGGGTTCATCCCAAGAGTTAGGAACTGCCCTATTCTGAGACGAACTCACACATTCTTCCTTGCCTAGAACAGTGACTACCTGTCGCGATGGATTCAGTGACGATCCATTCATTGTCTTGCGGTCCAGAGTCGAAATCAACCGAGCGCGTTGACACATCGGAACGGACATCTCTTGGCCAATGCTGCGGCTCAATATCAGCTTGTGGTGCGAAGGATCAGCATTCGGGTGCTCTCGAATTTTTACGCTAATTTGAATTTTTACGCTAATTTAATGATTCTTTAACCGCCAAGCATCTAAACTGTTTGAACTGGCCGAAGAAGAACGAAGGTAAGTACATGATAGCTCTTTGGCTATTTGCGCTGCTAGCTGTGCTGCTTCCGGCGATCTTGCTTTGGAGGCTGCTTGGAGATGGGGTCTGTGTATCGGCTCTCTGCTTATTGCAAACCGTTGAAGAACGGTTAGACGCTCGTTTCGCCAAGCCCGCAAACTCCTGTCAACCGCGATTGCAGAAACTTTGCTAGTGTCGGCAAAAGTCGCGCGGGCAAGCTATTGCATCTGCAGTTTTCTCTTGAGGAGTTCCGAGTGTTCCGATCGGTTCAGCCCGCCTAGCGATCTGTAGCTATTCTTTGGGTTTGCGGCGTTTGACTTCGTGGCGCACGCTCTTGCCTTCGACCAGATGTAGAACTTCCTCTGCCAAGTTCTTGGCGTGGTCTCCCGCTCGTTCGAAAGCCTGTGCCATTAGCAACAGGCTGGTGCTGTACTCGCGTGGCCTTCGGTCAGTACTTTCAAGGTGGCGGCGAAACATGGTGTGGCAAGCTTTATCAATTTGGGAGTCAGTCTGAAGGACCCAATTCGCCGGCTCGACGTCACGATTCACAAATCCCTCATGAATGCGTTCGAGCATGGTCTGCAAGGTTGCGGCCATGGTTGTGAGATCACGCTTGTCATCTGTGAGAATTCGCGGAGTGACGGCTTGCAAACGCTTCGTCGCTGACCAGGTCAGATCGCCGATTCGTTCCAGATCCGTGATGAATTTCAGGCAAGCCAACAGTTCGCGTGCTTCTGGCTCAGTGACTTCGGTGATGGCGCTGGTGATTTTCTCGTCGACCTGACGTTCAATCCGATCGAGCTCTTTTTCACAATCCTTTACTGCAAGGAAAGCCATCTTCGACGAGTCTGCAATGAATTCACCCGCGTTCGACGCGGCATCTTTGGCGACGAGACACGCTTGCCGGATAAGATGGGTCAACTCTTGGGTAGAGGCGGGCTGACGGGAAATAGGTTCACGAGAAATGGTACGCTTCATCTACTCACCCGCCGGCAAGATCGCAGTCTCAAGGCCATGATACTGCCGGAATTGCCGCAGTCCTTCTTTTCCCATGAAGCGTGCAAGCACGGCCGGATCGGACTTGCGCAAATCGACCACTACCAAGCCATCCAAAACATTCGAGAAATTCCGATCCACGTTAAAGCTTAGCAGTCTTCCGCCCAGCTTTGCATATTGTCTCAATAGGATGGGCACGCCTTTTCCATCACTCTCGATATCAGAGATTGGATCGGCGAGCTGTTCGAGATTCTGGAGTAATCGGCAAGTCTCCGCTTGATCGCGTGGCTGAATCCATGCAGAACGGAACGGCCGCCGCGGTTTTATCAAGCTGGCAAATTCATTTTGTCCTTCGCGCGATTGGAAGAAACGGAAGATCAAATCTTGCGAAGCACGATGATACCGGCGGCTGATGCTAACGGCTCCAAACAAAACTGGAACTTGAGGAATCGAAACCAAGTATCGTCCAATCCCTTTCCACATTATCAGCAAAGGTGTGTATTGACGCTGGTACTCGATCCGGATGAACGATCTACCGAGTTCGAGTGCCGGACCGAGAGCTTCGAAGAAACGCGGGTCATACTTGAACAAAGTGCTTGTGTACAGGCCTTCGATGCCCAGACATGGCAGAATTTCTTGGGTGAGACCCATGCGGTAAGACCCAGCGATCTCCTGCTTAGCCTTGTTCCAGAGAAGCAGATGCCGATAGGTCTCGTCGAAGTCATCGAGATCACGTGGCTTTCCAGTGCCTTCGCCCACCGCTCGAAACGTAACCTCCCGCAACCGGCCTAGTTCTCGGATAACATTAGGAACTTCCGGAGCCTCTGCCAAGTAAACGCGAAACTCGCGGTTTTCTTCGAGGCATCGCTCGGGAGGTAGATTCTCGAGTTCCTGAAGCATGGCTTCGCGCGGAGTCTCGGATGCAATTGCCGCAGGTGCTTTTGCGGGAAGAACCGAGCGGAATACAAATGGAATTTGCGCTTGCGAGCGCTGACGTTGTGCCAGGAGATAAGTCCGCCAACGCAAATAGCGCGCGGTCTGCTCATCATTACCGAGTACTTCGATGTTGTCCTTGGAAATGACGCTGCCGATACGAACCTCGACTTTCTTTCCCTTCTGCTTTAGGAATTCGTTCAGCAACCACGCAGTTCGCAAGCGTGGATGAATGAGTCCCAAGGTTTGGAAAGTCGCTCCGTTGCAGCCACGGAAGTAAACCGGAAGCACGGGACTGCCAGTAAGGCGGATCATGCGTGAGACGCTTGCAGGCCACTCGGGATCCTCGATCTGCATTTTCTGAAGTTGCAAATGCGAAACTTCACCCGCGGGAAACATCGCCAGCATTCCGCCATTGCGCAGCCATGCCAAAGCCTGCTTCAATGACTTCCTGTTTCTTACGACCGCTTCCCGGCCTTCAAAAGGATCGACAAAGAAGCAGTGCTCATGCAACTCGGCTATCCCGGACAGCAATGAGTTTGTCAGGATTTTTACGTCTGGCCTGATGGACTGAAGGAGGACGCCTAAGATGATGCCGTCGAGAACTCCAAATGGATGATTGGAAACCACGAGAAGGGGGCCGCTCGCCGGAATGCGCGCCAAGTCCGCATTGCTCACCTGATACTCCACCTGCATTTGCGACAAGACATTTTCCAGCAGGGAGCGATTTACCGGTTGCTGGGCGCGGCTATACAATTCCCGAATTCGCTGCATGGGCAGTAGACGATCTGCCAAACCTTTGAACGGAAACAGATCGGGAGCTTTGCCGGCCGAACTGGTGCTGTTTGCTACAGCAAGCGAACCAGAATTAGGCATGAGAGTTTATTAGCAGCCAAGCATTGCCGCTCTGTGAAGGAGAGGTTAAAAGAGTGTGAATGAATGCTTACTTAGGTACCTGGATTGCAAGCACTCCCGGTCTTGTTTTGCGGCTTAGTCGACGCGAGCAGGTTAAGGCGTAACCTGAGGACGCATAGGGAATCCAATTGATTCGAGCTCTTCGAGAAAGCTCATCAGCAACACATTGCAACGGCAGACCGATTTGGAGCATCGATATACGATCTGGTGTCCGGGATGCCGGGCGCGTTTCTGTGCACGTAAAGACTAACAGGCGTGAAGACGCCGGGAGCCCACTATGTCGTCGAGTCTGGTACAAATATCAAAACCCGGCTTGAGTCCAGCGCTGCTAGGGGAGCGGTTTGCGGATATTCGCAATGTATCCCTTCGGCTTACGGCGCATTTATCTGCTGAAGATCAGATGCTGCAATCCATGCCAGACGCGAGTCCCACGAAATGGCATTTGGCTCACACGACCTGGTTTTTCGAGACGTTTATTCTTGAACCAAATGTGCCTGGTTATCAATCCTTCGATTCCCGCTTTAAATACCTTCTGAACTCCTATTACAAACAACTCGGTGCACACCCAAACCGCAGTTCGCGCGGTCTGATGTCGCGGCCCTCGCTAGAGGAAGTTCATGAATACAGGGCGCATGTTGACGCAGCGGTGCTTGCGAATATCGACGAATTCGATTCAAAAACGCTGGAGCTCCTGGAAATTGGGCTCAATCATGAGCAGCAGCACCAGGAGCTGATTACGACGGACATCAAGCATGCGCTCTGGTTTGCACCACTGCGTCCCGATGTTCTCGCCAGCAGCACCGAAGGCAAAGCCGCACCCCCAATGACTTGGATTGATATCGAAGGTGGCATTCATTCCATTGGCCACGCGGGCTCTGAATTCGCGTTCGATAATGAAGGCCCGCGCCACGAGGTTTTGCTGCAACCGTTTAAGATCGCATCCCGTGCCGTGACTAACGGCGAGTACATGGAATTCATGTCCGACAACGGATATCGCCGTCCCGAACTGTGGCTCTCCGACGGCTGGGATCAACTTTGTGCTCAAGGGTGGGTGGCCCCCTTCTATTGGGATAAAGATGAGGATAATACGTGGTGGCACTTCGCCGACGATCGGATGAAGCCGGTAGATCCGTCGGAACCTGTTTGTCACATCAGCTATTACGAAGCTGACGCTTACGCGCGATGGGCGGGTGCGCGCCTTCCGACAGAAGCAGAGTGGGAAGTTGCAGCTGTACGCTCACCTTCGCGAGGCACAATGTTAGAGGATCAAGTCTTTCACCCTCAAGCTGCCACCGGAGAGGGTTTTCAACAAGCCTTTGGTGATGTGTGGGAATGGACGGCAAGCCCCTATACGGCATATCCGGGATTTAAGCCGGCAGCCGGTGCTGTGGGCGAGTACAACGGAAAGTTCATGTGCAACCAGTTTGTATTGAGAGGCGGTTCCTGCGTAACTCCCGCCAGTCACATCCGCGGAACCTATCGTAATTTCTTTCCGCCCTATGTGCGCTGGCAATTTTCGGGCATAAGGTTAGCTAAATGATCGCACGCGAACTCATTGCGGTACCTCAGTATGCAGTCGACGTGGAGCGTGGGTTAAGTAGCTCCCCAAAAACTTTGCCGACCAAGCTGTTTTATGACGCCCGGGGCTCCGAGTTGTTTGAAGCGATTACTGAATTGCCCGAGTACTATCCAACGCGCACGGAGCTTGAGATCCTGCGGGAGTACTCTGCGGAAATTGCGAGATCAGCCGGGACTGGCCTTGCTGTCGTTGAGTTGGGAGCAGGGACCGCTGCGAAGACTTGCACACTTTTAAAAGCTGTGGCGGCTCGGCAAATGCGCGTTGATTACGTGCCGGTTGATATTTCGCGCGCAGCGGTGAGAGAAGCTCGCGATCGCGTAAGAGCTGAAGTGCCTCAAAGCTTTGTTCGTCCCATGGTGGTTGACTTTAGCAATGGGTTCGATTTCTTGAGCAGTATTCCCGGGCCACGACTGGTATTGTATCTCGGCTCCAGCATTGGGAATTTCGATCCTCCCGCAGCAATCGAAATGCTGGAAGGCGTTCGCAATGAGCTTGCACCGGGGGATGCTTTGTTGCTGGGAACTGACCTGGTGAAGAGCCCGGAAATCCTGGTCCCCGCTTACGATGACGCCCAAGGAGTGACCGCAGAATTCAACAAGAATATCTTGGCGAGACTGAACCGCGAACTGGACGCGAATTTCGACCTAGATGAGTTCCGCCACATCGCCTGTTGGAATGCATCGGCATCACGAGTGGAAATGCATCTGGAAAGCGTGCGCGTTCAAACCGTCGATTTGAAGCTGGTCCAGTCGTCCGTGGAATTCACAGCAGGCGAGCGTATTCACACCGAGAACAGCTACAAATACACGATCCCAATGGTCAACGAGATGTTGAGTGCGTCAGGATTCTCGCTCGAGAAAAGCTGGTTCGACCGCAAAGAATGGTTCGCGTTACATCTGGCACGTGTTTGAATGGGTGCTTGCTTTCTAAGCTCCAATCTCAGACTCGCGCGAAATCAATAAATCCGCGTGCTACATTCGTGCTAATCAGTTTCACTCGAATCTTGTCACCGACATCCACTCCTTGCTGGCCTTGAGCGAGTAATCCTTCTGCGTGAGGCTGCAGCAAGCGAACAAAAGTTCCTTTCGGAGTTACACCCGTGACAATCGCATGAAACTCTTCTCCGATCCTCTTACCCAACGCAACCGCAGCGATTCGCTTCGCCATCTCTCGCTCCACTTTACGTGCGGCGTCTTCCTTTGACGTGCAATTAGTGGCGATCGCAGCAAGCGCAGAATCGCTGTACGGCGTTGGCTTTTTCGCGAGTACCGACTTAATAAGTCTTTGTGTAACCAGATCGGGAAAACGCCGATTCGGTGCGGTCGAGTGCGTGTAATCCTGCACGGCAAGTCCGAAGTGTCCTTGTTCCGGGTCTCCGGGACGTTCAAGCACATACTCGCCAGGTCCCATTAGCTTAATAATCGCGAGCGATAGATCGGCAAAGTGATCAGGATCCACCGCCTTGCACGCGGTCAAAAAATCGCTGAGCGCTTTCGGGTCAGGATCTGCGGGAAGACGTCCGCCCTGTTCAGCCGCAAGTTGTACGATGCGATCCCAACGCTTGGGCGTCTTCACGATTCGCCGTATAGAAGAGACATTTTTTTCTTCAAGAGTGCGCGCTACTACTCCGTTGGACGCGATCATGAAATCTTCGATTAGATCGGTCGCGCGATTTTTCTGCTGTTTTATCAGGTCAACGATTTGCCCATTCGACATCACGGGACTGACCTCGGTGCTCTCGATGTCCAGCGCCCCACGGCGATAGCGCTCTTTCTTCAGGTTCTGTGCGACCTCATCTTGCAGCCTGAGCTGCGACTGAAGTTCGCGAGATGCCGCTACTTTATCTGGGGCTGGACCTCTACCTTCAAGCCATGCACCCACCGCGTTGTAGGTCAGTTGTGCTTTGTTACGCACCATCGCGCGATACAGGTTGCTTTCGCTGAGGCGGCCTTCGCCATCAACAGCGAATTCGATTACGATGCACAATCGATCACCATCTGGAAGCAGGGAAGTCACACCGGTCGAAAGTGCTTCCGGCAACATGGGGAAAATTTGTACTCCCGTGTAGATGCTGGTCGTCTGTTTCGCCGCATGATCATCAATTGCCGAACTTTTTGGAACAAAGGCGTCGACTTCGGCAATCCCGACCATAATTTTGGTCCGTCCATCCCCCAGCGGCTCGGCTACTTCAATCTGATCAAGATCACGCGAAGTATCGTTGTCAATCGACGACCAAAGCAGATTCCGCAAATCACGAATATCAGCGCCCGCCGGGATGCGTGGAGGATTTTTCGTGAGCTGTAGCAGCTGTTCTTGAACCTGCGGTGAAAAATCAGGTTCTAATCCGTGTTCCAGCATAGCCTGTTTTGCGGAAGCCTTCAGATCGAAATGTCTTTGCGAGTTATTCATAGGAATTGGCAGAGTACAACTTTATCCGCGGAGCAACAAATTGACTTGTGGGAACAGGTCTGCTCATTGGAAATTGGGCCACCTCGTTATATTCTTGCCACGTGCAGCTCTCTTCGGCCCGGTCTCCAACATCCGGTCTCTTGGTAGGATTGATTGTTACTCTCGCTGCGGTGATTGCGTACTCCTGGTACATCAGCCGCCAAGTCGATGGCCTGCGCGAGTTGCAGAACAACCTGGCCGACCGCAACCGCAAAGATTCCTTCCAGCTGTTGCGAGTTCAAAATGAATTGAATTCGTTGGCACTCGCCATGCGCGACATGCTCGATAACGACGAGCCTTATCCACTCACAGCGTGGTCGCCACAATTTCAGCGAATGCGCACCGATCTCGACGATGCCATTCGCCAGGAAGAACAATACGCGGCGGGGAGCCGCACAGCTGAACAGCAAGAATACCTAGGCAGCAGGTTGTCGCAATTTTGGGATGCAGCGGACCGAATCTTTGCGTTAGCTCGAGAAGGTCAAGACAAAGAAGCACGTGCCCAGATCCGTCTTTCATTGCAAGCGAGGCAAGCAGCTCTAAGCACCGCTGTCGCGCGTTTGCTGGTTCAAAACAACGAGAGCGAAGAGCAGGCGGGAGCGCGGATAAAAGAAATCTATGATCGTGTTCAGCGCCAGGTCTATCTATTTTTGACCGCGACCCTAGCGGCTATTCTTTTTACAAGTTTCTACGTGATCCGCTCAAATCTCCGTTTATTCGCTCGAGTTGGCACATTGGCAGAACAGCGGAGCGATCTTGCTCAGAAACTAATCTCTACTCAGGAATCTACGTTACGCTACATTTCCCGAGAGCTGCACGATGAGTTCGGGCAGATCCTGACGGCCATGGGATTGATGCTTGGTCGGGCAAGAAATCAGCTGCCGGAAGATTCGAAAATTCGTGAGGAGTTGCTCGAAGTACGTGAGATCGCGCAAACAACACTGGATAAGGTCCGCAGTCTATCGCAGGCGCTACATCCCGTGATGCTCGACGAAGTTGGACTAGAAGCCACTCTCGATTGGTATTTACCAACTTTAAGAAAGCAGTCGGAAATCAACCTGAGTTATGAAAAGATTGGAACTCCGTTTCGGGTGGATGGACGCTCCGCGATTCACGTATATCGCGTCGTTCAGGAGGCATTGAATAATGTGATCCGTCATTCAGGCACGAAGGAAGCCTGGCTCCGGCTCTATTTTCAAGTAGACAGTTTGCGAGTGGAAGTCGAAGATCATGGTTCGGGTTTTGTCCCGCAGCCAGCGAAGCCGGGAATTGGGTTAGTGGCCATCCGGGAGCGGGCTGAGTTGTTGGGTGGTAAGGTTGAATTTTTGCAACTGCCATCCGGCGGAACGCTCGTGCGGTTGACGGTTCCCAGAGAGACGTAAGACTTTATGGCTCAAAAAATCTCAGTCCTTCTCGTCGATGATCACAGCTTGGTCCGGCGTGGCTTCCGGCGCATTCTCGAAGATGAAGCCGACATGGAGGTCACCGGAGAAGCAAGCAGCGGGGAGGAAGCTGTTCAGCAGGCGAGCAAGCTGCGTCCTCAAGTTGTTGTAATGGATTGTGCGCTGCCTGGGATCAACGGTCTCGAAACGACACGCAAAATACTTGCAATCCATCCTAAGACGTTGGTGTTGATGTTGAGCATGCACGCGGAGGATACCTGGGTAAGCCAGGCCCTTAATGCCGGCGCGCGCGGATACGTTCTGAAAAATGCTATGGACCTCGAACTCGGGGACGCGATTCGCCGTATTGTAGCCGGCGAGACCGTCGTGGATGCGCAATTATCTGGGCAACAAACCTTGAAGGGCGAGCGCAACACAGGCCTTACGACCCGTGAGCTGCAAATTCTGCAAATGATTTGTGCGGGAAAATCGAACAAAGAAATCGCATCGGAACTCGAACTTAGCCCCAATACTGTCGGAGTGCATCGAGCCAATATCATGGATGCACTTGGAATTCACAAGACGGCGGAATTGGTGACCTATGCGATCCGCAATGGATTGGTGAACCTGCCTTGAATCGCCGGTCTTTCCTAAGAGGAATAGGGATTGCGTCCGCGGCAGTTCCGTTTTCTAGAGTCCTGTCCGCGGCGGCGGCTGCTCAGTCCTCGCCTCTCGGATTTCGTTTTGTCGACGTTACCGCATCGGCCGGAATTCAGTTTCCCCATAACAGCGGAGCTTACGGAGGCAAGTTCTTGCCGGAAACTCTTGGCTCCGGGTGTGCGTTCCTCGACTACGACGGCGACGGCTGGCAAGACATTCTCCTGATCAATAGCATGGATTGGCCCGGCCACACGCGATCGCGAAGCACTCTTCATCTATACCGCAACAATCGCAACGGGACATTCACCGATGCCACACATTCGACCGGTCTCGATATTGAAATGTATGGGATGGGGGTAGCAGTCGGCGACTACAACAACGACGGATTCCCCGACATTCTTGTCACCTGCGTGGGACAGAATCGCCTTTTCAAAAATACCGGCAAAGGCACCTTCATCGATGTCACAAAATCGAGTGGATTAGGAAACCGGATGGGATTCAGCACATCAGCGCTATGGTTTGACTACGACCGCGATGGTCTCCTGGATTTATTTGTTTGTAACTACGTAAAGTGGTCGCCTGAACACGATGTGTTCTGCAGTTTGGATGGGAAACACAAATCCTATTGCACACCGGAAGCTTATCGCGGAGCAACATGTTGGCTATTTCGAAATAAAGGGAACGGGACTTTTGAAGATGTGACTGCGACGAGCGGCATATTCGATAGCAGCTCAAAATCTCTAGGCGTCGCCATGCTCGACGATGACAAGGACGGCTGGCCTGATCTGCTGGTGGCGAACGACACTCAGCCGAACAAGCTGTATCGCAACCAACGCAATGGGACTTTCAAAGACGTTGGCGTGGAAGCTGGATTAGCTTTCAGCGCCGAGGGCAAGGCTCGCGCCGGCATGGGAGTGGACGTCGCCGACTTCGATGGCTCTGGCAGCCCGGGAGTCGCCATCACCAATTTTGATAATGAAATGATCGGCTTGTACCGGGGTTCTGGTGGTAACTATGTCGACGTTGCGATGCAGAGCGGGGTCGGCCTTGCATCGAAAAACACGCTGGGATTTGGCTGTGTATTCGTTGATGCAGATTTGAACGGAGCACTAGATCTGGTCGCGGTGAATGGCCATATTGACGATACCGTGCGCAACATCCGCAATGTTGGTTATGCGCAACCGCCGCAGCTTTTTGTGAACAATGGCAAAGGTGTATTTAAAGAAGCAGCGAACGAAGTGGGTGGAGGATTCAGCCAACCGAAAGTAGGTCGTGGTCTTGCCTACGGAGACTTCGATCGTGATGGCGACATCGACATCTTGATCACGACGAACAACGGCCCCGCATATCTATATCGCAATGACCAAGTCGCCCCAAATCACAGCATCCGTTTCCACCTGATTGGAACGAAATCAAATCGGGATGCAATCGGCGCATCGGTGCAGATTTTCCACGCTGGGTCGAGCCAATCGCGCTTGGTCAAAAGCGGCTCGAGCTATCTTTCTCAATCGGAATTGCCTGTCACGTTTGGACTCGGCAAGCGCGACAAAATCGATCGCGTAGTTCTCAAATGGCCGAGCGGTCGAACCGAAGAGTACAAAAATCTTGCTTCAGGGCGCTGTTATGAATGCACCGAATCCAAGGGAATAACCCCGCGCGATGGATTTTAGGATTTTTGATCTACTATGTTTGCGAAATTGCGAACATACTACTAGGGCAAAGGCCTTGCGCCGCAGTCATCCCGCGAACACGACAGGCTATGACAATGCAGACGTCAATAAAGGAAATACTTGCCAGCTATAACGACAAAGCGCCGCTCAGCGAGGCATTCACCATTCCCGCGCCTTGGTATGTGGATCCGCGCATCGCGGAGCTCGAATCAAAGACCGTGTTCAGCAAGAGCTGGCAAATGGTTGGGCGTGCGGAGCATGTCGAAAAATCGGGACAATTCGTCACCGCCACAATTGCCGGAGAGCCGATCGTGGTTGTGCGAGGGAATGACAGCGTACTGAGAGGCTTTTATAACGTCTGCCGCCACCATGCTGCTGCGGTCGTCACGGAGCCATGTGGGCAGGCCTCGATTCTGCATTGTCCCTATCACGGATGGAACTATGGCCTCGACGGCTCGCTCAAGGGCATGCCAGAATTCGATGGAGTAAAGAATTTCGATCGCCAGCAGAACGGCTTGGTTCCAGTGAAGGCTGACATCTGGGAGAAATTTGTTTTCGTGAATCTCGATCCAGAAGCCGCTTCCTTAACCGATTTTCTCGGCGGCCTAGTCAAACGTGTAGCGCCCCTGGGAGTCAGCAGACTCCATTACTTCGAGTCTCGCAGCTACGACATTCACTGCAACTGGAAGGTCTTCGTAGACAATTACCTCGATGGCGGATACCACATTCCACATCTTCACAAAGGATTAAACAGCGTCCTAGATTACAAGCAATACACTATCGAGAACGAAGATCGCTACTGCCTACAGTCGAGCCCAATGGTTTCATCCGAACAGGATGCCGCGACCGGTGCAACCCGCAAAGGTGATCGCGCCTGGTATTTCTGGCAATATCCGAATCTGATGATCAACTGCTACGAAGGCTACATGGACACAAACCTCGTACTGCCGATTGATCAGGATCACTGCCGTGTCATCTTTGATTTCCATTTCGGCGACATTAGCGAGTCTCATCGTGAATACGACCAGCAAAGCGTCGCAGTCGGCGCACGAGTGCAGGACGAAGATCTAGGAATCTGCGAGGGAGTCCAGCGCGGGTTAAAATCACGTGCCTATGGTGCTGGCCGGCTTTCGGCAAGACGCGAAGCGGGGGAACATCTCTTCCATCGACTGCTCGCTGCCGACCTTAAGAGCGGACTGCAAAGCTCGGGGGCAGCCGCTGACTGACATGTGCCTTCTAATGTGACGACGGGCCTCTTGCACGTCCGGCATTCGTTTCAGAAGATAATAACGATCCTGTCACTGTACTGAAAAAGAGCGCATCGCAACTCGTGCTCGAGTCTGTACCCAATGCACTCCATGGTAATCCCTCGTGGTTGTCTTCCAATATCAATAATTTCCCAGCCCTGGAATTGCTAGTTAGCACTCACTTCAGAGAGGTCGAGTGGCATCGAGAGGTCCGCTAGGATTCTGAGAAGCACGTGCTTATAATGCGAACGGGTCAGAATTTTGAACAATTAAAGCTTACATGAGGAATTTAATGAATGTAAATTCGCTTCCCGGTTCGCGCAGTCGTCGAAAATTCTTAGCAGCTACTGGCGGTTTACTTGCCGCGGCAACCTTGTCGAGCAGTACCATTGCGCTTGGCCAAAATGAAGCCGACGATTCCGGTTCCAAACCTGTGCCCAAAAACATCGCACGCAAGATTCCCATCGGCGTCTTCGATCCGGTTTTCGACAAGCTCTCCCTCGACGAGATGATCGACAAAATCTCCGCCATGGGTATCGAGGCAGTAGAGATCGGCACCGGAGGCTATCCTGGGACCGCGCACTGTCCGGTGCAAGAGCTGCTCGACGATCCCGCAAAACTACGCGCTTGGAAAAAGAAGTTTGAAGATCGCAATATTCAGGTCGCAACTCTCAGTTGTCATGGAAATCCAGTCCACCCAGATTCGAAGATCGCGCAGCGCGATGCCGAGAGTTTCCGCCGCACTGTATTGTTAGCCGAAAAATTAGACGTCAAAGTGATTGTCGGTTTCTCCGGATGCCCCGGCGGAAGCCCGACCGACACCCAGCCCAACTGGGTGACCTATCGATGGCCGCCAGAATTTGCCAAGGTACAAGACTGGCAATGGAACGAAAAAGTGGTCCCGTACTGGAAACAGGCTGCCAAATTCGCTCGCGAGCACAACGTGCACAAACTAGCTTTTGAGATGCATCCAAACTTCGTTGTGTATAACCCGCGAACTTTACTGAAGCTGCGTGAAGCAGTTGGCGAAGAAATCGGAGCGAACTGCGATTTGAGCCATCTATTTTGGCAAGGATGCGACCCCGTCGAGGTCATTCACCTCCTCGGCAAACAGGGAGCCCTCTATCACGCGCACATGAAAGACACTGTAATGTTCAAGAAGAACGTCGACAGATACGGCGTGTTGAACTTCGCCTTCGACACAAGCGAACTCCCGCAAGCGTCGGAAACGTTTCGTTCCGTTGGCTATGGTCACAGTGCGAATACATGGAAGGAGATCCTGCGGGCTTATATGGAAGTGGGATACCAAGGAATTCTCAGCATCGAGAATGAAGACCCGATTCTTCCCGGCGAAGTGGGCGTCGAACGCGCTGTCTATGTGTTGAAGAATGTGCGCAACGAATTGCTTGGAACGGTATAGCGGTTTATAAAAAACTGAGTGGCCGTGACGCCAATCAGTCACGGCCAAAAAGCATCATACTTTTTGGAGATTGAATGTCAGAAGTAATGCGCTCCCCCAAGGTCTACGATGTCTGCATCATCGGTTCCGGCGCCGCCGGCGGGACCGCCGCGAAAGTGCTCACCGAAGGCGGCCTCAATGTTGTGATGCTTGAAGCCGGCCCAGCACTGAATCCAGAGAAAGACTACAAAGAGCACGTTTGGCCTTATGAGCTGCCTCATCGCGGTGTGGGTGTTGGTGGAAAATACAGGAACGAACTAAATGGCGAATTCCTCGCACCCAACGGTTTCTGGGATATCGAAGGCGAACCCTATACACCCGCTCCCGGATCGCGCTTCCGGTGGTTTCGCTCGCGGATTGTGGGCGGACGCACGAATCATTGGGGAAGAATCGCGCTGCGGTATGCTCCCGTGGATTTCAAGTCCCGCTCCAACGATGGAATGGGCGACGATTGGCCGCTGTCCTACGAAGACGTTGCGCCTTATTACGACAAAGTCGAGTCTTACATTGGCGTCTTCGGGACCAAAGAAAATATAGCCAGCGCTCCCGATGGAGTCTTTCTACCGCCGCCGGTCCCGCGTTGTACAGAGACCATCGTAAAAAAAGCCTGCGACAAGCTGAACGTGACATGCATTCCATCGCGCCTGGCGATTTTAACTAAGCCACTCAATGGACGTCCGGCCTGCCACTACTGCGCGCAATGTGGACGAGGTTGCATCAGCGCTTCGAATTTCAGCTCGAGCCAGGTAATGCTGCCGAAAGCGCAAGCCACTGGACGTTTCACCTTAATTACCGATGCAATGGCGCGCGAAGTTGTAGTAAACGGCGAGGGCAAAGCGCAAGCCGTTCTCTATATCGACAAGATAACCCGATCTGAAAAGCAAGTTCATGCCAAGGCGTTCATGGTTGCGGCCAGTGCGTGTGAGTCGGCTCGCCTCCTTCTCAATTCAAAATCTAAGTTATTTCCGGATGGCCTGGCGAATTCCTCCGGCGTTGTCGGACGTTACCTTACCGATTCCGTTGGCAGCGACGCGACGGGCTATTTTCCGCAACTCGAAAATATGCCGCCGCACAATCATGACGGCGTCGGCGGCATGCACATGTATATGCCGTGGTGGAAATTCAATCGTAAAAATGATTTTCCGCGTGGCTATCACATTGAATTTGGCGGTGGACGCTCCATGCCCGGCGTAGGAGAGTTTGAGGATCTTTGCGATACGGTGGAAGGCTACGGTCCCGCGCTGAAGCAAAGATGCCGCAAGTCTTACGGCGCCTACATCGGGTTCGATGGTCGCGGAGAGATGATCCCCAACGAAAACAGCTATTGCGAACTCGATCCCAACACAGTTGATCAATGGGGGATTCCGGTTCTTCGATTTCATTGGCAGTGGGGCGAGAACGAAATAAAGATGGCCAAGGATATGCAAGAGACGTTCCGCGCGATCGTCGAAGAAGCTGGCGGAATATTCCAAAGCAAAGCCAAGCCTGACGGTGAGCGCCCCTACGGAATCGCGGACGGCGGCGTAATTATTCACGAAATCGGCACTGCGAGAATGGGGAACAATCCGAAAACTTCAGTGCTCAATCAGTATTGCCAGGCGCACGACGTAAAGAATCTGTTCGTAACTGACGGCGCCGCCTTCGTTAGTAACGCCGACAAAAATCCAACGCTGACAATTATGGCCCTTTCTTGGAGAGCCTCAGATTATCTGATGGATCAGGCCAAGAAGGGCAGCTTGTGAGGGAGAAAGCATTCATGTCATCGCAGGACATTTCAAGAACCGATACTTCGAAGAAGGACATTTCGCGTCGCGACATTCTGAAGACTCTCGGCATGGGAGCGATGGCCGGATCAGTTTTGAGTATGATTCCGGCGCAAGCCGCAGAATTTGCTCATCACATGATCTTGGCGGAAAAGGCCGCATCTCCGGCAGCCGCGTACACTCCGAAGTTTTTGCGGCCTCAGCAATACAAGACACTTCAGGCGCTCTGCCAAGCCATCATTCCACCCGATTCGGATTCCGGCGGAGCTATCGAAGCGGGCGCGCCTGAGTTCATCGATCTGCTCAGCAGCGAAAATCCCGATTATCAATTGAAGTTAGGCGGTGGCTTGATGTGGCTGGACGAAACTTGCACCGACCGCTACGGCAAGGCGCATTTAGAGATCGATCCGGCGCAGCAAAAAGAAATTCTGGATCTGATTGCATATCGCAAGAATGCATTGACCGATCCGAGCCTAAGCCAGGGAATAGACTTCTTCTCATTCCTGCGCACCATGACCGCAGACGCTTTTTTCACAAGCGAGATCGGAATTAAATACTTGGGCTACATCGGAAACACGTACGTAACGGAATTCAAAGGCTGCCCACCTGTACCGGGAGTGTGATTCAGCTCAAAAAATTGGCTTTGCTTCAAGAATCTGCTTTCCATTCGTGAACGGTGCTATGTTTGTGCTGGATTCGGGTGGCGCAGTCGCTTTAGCGCTGCGACAAGCTTCCTTTGGCAGAGGGGCTTTAGCCCCTGAGGTCACGCGCCGAACGGATTTTCCAGCGAAGGGCTCTGAGGCGTGAACAACTCTGCTCCATTCTCGGTAATGTGCATGTCGTCTTCCAGCCGAATGCCAAACTCACCCCGAATATAAATTCCTGGCTCATCGCTGAAGGTCATGTTCGCCTTCATCGGCAGAGTATTCCCTCGAACCAAATACGACCACTCATGCATATCCATTCCTATACCGTGCCCAACCCGGTGAGGGAAGAACTTGTAGTCGGGTCCGTATCCAGCATCTGTAATGACTTTGCGAGCCGCCGCATCGACGGCCTGACACTCTCCTCCCGGACGAGCCGTCTTCAACGCGGCACTCTGAGCCCGATGCACGATTTCGAAAACCTGTTTCATCTTGTCGGAGGCCTTACCTAAAACAAAAGTTCGCGTGATATCGGAGTTGTAGCCTTCAACTTTGCACCCGTCATCGATCATGATGATCGCACCCTCACGAATCACCTGCGGCTTGTCAGAGCCATGCGGAGATGCCGTGGCCTCTCCGGTTTGTACATCGGCCTCGCTTGGAAATCCCAATCGCGAATATGCAATCGCGATCAGGTCTTCAATCTGATTCTGCGTCATGCCAGGTTTAAGAGATTTGTAGACGGCTTCGTAGGCAATAAGCGTGACCTTGTTCGCGAGCCGCATCAACGCAATCTCGTGATCGCTTTTAATCATCCGGCACCCGGAAGTCACCGGAGTTGCCGAGACGAGTTTCACCTGAGAGCCAGCCTTCCCAATCTCATCAGCAAAAACAAACCGGACGGTCTCTTCCAGTCCGAGCGTTCCGGTAGAAATGCCGCGATCCTTCAGGCCTTGAGCAAGTTTTTCGTACGGGCTCTCGTCTTCCTGCCACACTCGAACATCTGCCTGCTTGGCATCTCCGAATTTTGCAATCTGTTCTCGTGCCCGATCTTCTTCGAATGCCGGACAAACATAAAACGCGGCGCCTGACGCAGGAAGCACCACGGCAAACAAACGTTCGCTTCCCCACCAACGGATGCCAATGAAGTAGTCCAGCGAGGTCCCATCTGCAACAAGAATTGCGTCGAGATTATTTGCGTTCATCAAGCGTCGGGCCTGTTCTTGACGGGCGATTCTTTCCTTGGCGGTGATTGGCTTGGCTTGGTCCTTCATCGATTTCAAGCCCGCAATGGCGGGTGGCAATGGAGGACACTTCCGATCGACATCGGCGAGTGCAGGCAAACCCGTTACGAATGTTCCAGCAGTAACACTGCCCAGTTGCAAGAAGCGGCGTCTAGTCGTCATTCAGTCTCCAGAGTCATAGCGCATCATTATAAAGTTTCTTCACCATGACTACGCACACGCTGTGCCGCAACCGCGAAATAAAAAAAGCGGGGAGCAGGTGCTCCCCGCAATACTCAGTTGAAACTTGTCGCCGCGATTACTGAATGGAAGGCACCCCGGGTAGTGGTTCAGTATGTTCGATCCGCACCGACTTTAGCTGGCTGGGATCAATCCCGAGTGCTTGTGCGATTGCCGGCGCCACCTGTGATGTCGCAACCGGGGTTTTCACAACGCTGGCGCGAAATCCAGGATTCGAGACGATTAAACCAACGTTAGTATCGCCGAAACTGAAACCACCGTGCTCGGCGTTCTTTGCGGTCGAACCGGTGTAAGTAGTGCCGTACACGGGCTGCACAATGATGTCCGGAGTTCGGCTGTCCTTCGTCGGGTCATTGAACTTGAGTGTGAGTTCAGCCCCGCCCATCACTTCGTCGATGAAGAGCGCCTGAGCGTTGGTGTTCAGGTAGTCCACAACCTTTTGCGTGGCGATGTTCTGGCCTTGTAGCCAGATCAATGCAATGTCGTCATCTTGAACGAAGCCACATGAGCCGGTGGGACAATTAGCCGCATTCGTGATGGCAATCGCTGCCGGATTGGTGCTACCATCCGGCAAATTGCCAACCAGAGTTGCAAAGTGGCCAGGCTTGTTTACCTTCGCCGGATTGATTGGCGACTGGCCGTGCTTCGCAGTGACGATGAACAGGGTAGAGTCATAGATACCCTCGTTCTTAAGTGCCACGATCATGCTCCCGAGGGCTTGATCAGTCTTCTGCAGACCATAAGCGAGAACTGCGCTCGGCGCTCCGGAGCCATCAGTGTATCCGCCAGGTTGCTGGTTCACCGTCGGGTCCGTGTCATCGATGCAGCTATTGTCGTAATTGTCTTTAACCAACTTTTGGCCCACGCTAACAGCCTGGAAGTTCATTCCAAACACCGCAGGAGTGCCCGTCGCTTTTGACCCGTCGTGGCTAAGGCCATTGATCTCATTGATGATGGCTTGCACCTTCTTCTGGTCGTTCTCCACCGTGCAAACCACGCTGTGAGTATTGTCGAGTCCCCCAACGTTGGTGACTTCTGGCGTGTAGAGGTCGTCCACGCCTTTACCAGAAGGACCATTCACTAGGTCGTAAGCCGGGTGTTTGTCTGCCCACGCCGTGTGTCCACCGGCAGCCTTGACCACTTCGAAGATCGTGTTGGTTCTTATTGCATTATGAGGATACATTCGCACGCAATTACCGTTTACCAGATGATTAGGCAATTTCGTGGGATCGATTACGTTTTGCGAAACATTTTGAGAATTGTATAAGTCGACACTCTCGTCGAACACCATGAAGTTCCCGGCGGTACCGGTGCACGTTGTGTTCGTGGGATCAAATATGGTGCGATCGTAGCTGACGTCGTAGAACAATCCATGTGTGACGGGTGAGCCGCCGGTGACGAGAGCCAGAAGACCTGGGAAAGAATCCGAGTTCGCCGGCGTCCGTGCGTTGCTATAGGTGACTCCGTGTCTCGACAGCTCAGCCAGCGCCGACTTGGGGTTGTTAGCGACATAGTTGGCAACGTCGAGGGCATGCAACCCATCGACGCTGATCAAGAGTACATGTTGGATCTTGGTGGTCTGGCTATATAGTTGGGGGGCGAATGCAGTCGCCAACAAGAAGACGCTGGCGAATGTGCGGATTTTAAGCCGTTTCGTGATTCCGGACATATGTTCCTCCTCGAAAATTGAGCCCATCTAGGTTAGGAGCCTTACCTGAAGATCGCGTGAAGAGCGTGTGAAAAGACAGTTAAAAAACGTCCACAGCTCTGAAATCCCGCAACGGTTGGGCGAAGTGGCGCAAGCTAGCACTAAACTAGGGCGACAAGATGGACTCAGGTTTCCAATGTGCGGGCTGCGGAGAGTGGAACCAGACAAGCGTCGACTCGTCTGCGGGTAGAACTCAGGCGTACGTTGAGGACTGCCAAGTCTGCTGCAAGCCGAATGTTTTACACGTATCTTATGATTCGGAAGCCGATGAGTTTATGATTGCCGCAGAACTCGAATAACGTACTGAAATAAACCGAGGTGAATGCGATGGCGATGGGCTACAGCACTCCCGGACGTATGGTTACTCACACGATGGTGACGACGCAGTTCGAACTCGATGGCTTCAAAGTCATTCGAACGTTAGGTGTCGTGCGGGGAATCGTGGTTCGCTCGCGTTCGATCTTCGGAACGATAGGAGCAAGCCTGCAAACTCTGGTCGGCGGAAATATCACTTTACTCACAAACCTATGCGAGAAGACGCGTGCCGAAGCGTTCGATCTGATGTTGCAGCACGCCGCTGAACTCGGAGGCAATGCGGTGGTAGGTGCCCGCTACGACGCTACAGAAATTATGCAAGGCGTAACGGAAGTGCTGGCATACGGAACCGCAGTGCTGGTGGAACCCGCCAAATAGTCGGAACCGGTGCGCAGACTTGTGGACGTACAGATCCGCGCCATTCCTCGCAAATTATCGAAGCGACAGGAGCGATGTTTTTGTACCAGATAATGAGTCGTTTTGGGACACACAGCATTGTGATTGACTACGTGACTCGCACCTCAAGATATTCCGCGGAAACAATTGTTTCGTGCGGACTTCCTTCATTGTATTCGGTCCACAGGTTCTCTAGGTCTTTGGCGAGAGTGGATTGACCGGCATCATCGAGTTTTGAGAATGCCATTTGTGTCGGTCCGAAGTAGCGGCGGAAGAATTCTACGACGCGCTTGCTGTCAAACGGGTATTCAAATTTCGCTTTTCTCCGAACGGTTTCCACCTGGCGATTGAACTTTCCGAGTCGTTCTCGAACAACCTCTTCTTTGCCCCACAGCACTGGCGCTGGAATTCCCTCCGGAGGAGGCACATAACGGCTGGTGAGGGCAAAGCTTTTGCCCACAAAGCCTTCAGGAGTCCAGTTCGCCATTGCAATCAGTCCGCCAGGGCGACAGACCCTTACCAATTCCGACGCAACCAGGTCAGGTCGTGGAGCAAACATCGCTCCAAACATCGACATGACAGTATCGAACTGTGCATCTGGGAAGGGAAGTTGCTCGGCGTCTCCTTCGCGAAACTCAGCTTTCAACCCCTCTTGGTCAGCGCGTGCACGGGCTTGCTCAATGAGATTCGGAGCGATATCCACTCCCGTCACAACCGCTCCTTTGCGTGCTGCCGGAACTGCGAGATTGCCCGTACCGCAAGCAACATCGAGCACCTGCATTCCTGGCTGAATAGGCAAGCGGTTCACGAAAGCCTCGGCTTCCGTGGCGGTAAACCTGGCGATTTCGCCGAAGTCGCCGGCCATCCACGAACCTTTCATTCGCTCTTTCAGTGTTTCAATAGGCATTCGACTTGGTTGCATAATTGACCTCCCTTTGCTCGTGCACGGCTTCTTAGAGTGTCGTTCTAAACTAGCCCGTTTTCATGCCAGAATTGATTTCCACAGAGATACCCACAGGCCAGAAAAAGTCAATGGCGAACAATAGGAGAAGCAGCTTCTCTGGAATCCAGAGTCTAAACACTATGCCTTGTGGTCACCGAAACAGTTAGCCACAATTTATCGCGCTTTCCAATTTCACTCTGAAAGCAAGGCTTTAACTGTTAAGTTTCGTGTTGACAACAAATGGTTTAGGCGTAGGATGTGGACAAATGTGGTAGAAAGTGGTCCAGACGGTAAGGGCCGTGGGCAAAGTGGTAAAAAGTGAAAGGCGCCAGTGGAACTAGAAGCTGAAACGCCCGAGACTAGCCCGCAAGAACTAGGAACTACCCGCATTTTGAATGATTTAACCTCCCTCGCGATGGTAGTGGCAGTAGTCAAAAAGCGATTTTCCGCCCCGATAAAGGGCCAAAAGCATGTTTCGCGGCAATCACCCAACTCGCGTCGACGAAAAGGGACGGCTCAAAGTTCCTGCGGAATTCAAGCGCGTCATCGACGAGAAATACGGCAGCGCGCAATTCTACATCACGAGTTTGGACGGGAATGTTGCCCAGTTGTATCCCTTCGAGGAATGGGAGCGGATCGAGCAGAAGCTGGCGGCGCTCTCCACTTTCAATCCGACGAAGAAAAAGTTTTTAAGCCGGGTGAACTACTACGGGCAGGTGGTGGAAATGGATGGCCAGGGCCGGTTGTTGATCCCGCAACTGCTGCGCGATGCGGCGCAGATCAAGGGCGAGGTCGCGGTACTGGGCAATCTGACCTATCTCGAAGTGAGGAACCTGGAAACGTTCCGTAAGGAAATCGAAGAGCAGCAGTTTACGCCAGAGGATGAAAGCACGCTCGACGAGCTGGGTCTCTAGTGGCACCAAGTTTGGACATCCCCGAGCGGGGTGGGCGTGGCAGTGGTCACGTTCCAGTTCTTTTAAAAGAAGCGATCGAATTTCTAGCCGTCAAGCGCGGTGGGACTTATATCGACGCAACGGTGGGTTTGGGCGGGCACAGCTACGAAATCGCAAAACGCCTCGGCGCACCGGGTCATTGATTGGCCTCGATAAAGATCCTGCAGCGCTCGACATCGCACGGGAAAAGCTGACGTCGGAAGGGAATCAAGATTTTCCGGAGATCACTTTGATGCATGGTTCATTCGCAGACATTGCGAACGGCCAAGGACCAAAGACCATCGACGGAATCTTGGCCGACATAGGCGTAAGCAGCTTGCAG
>JAOAPG010000044.1 GCA_025462785.1 Acidobacteriaceae bacterium | reverse complement strand
TCATAACGCCGCATCACGATCTCCAGGAGTTCTTCGGCGGCGGTGATAGGGAGTTTTCGCATACCCAGATCATCAATGATGAGGAGCGGTACAGAAGCCAACAGTTCCATGTGCTCCTTGCGGGTTCCATCGATAGTGGCTTCAGCCAGGTCATCGAGGAGTTTGTGGGTTTCGCGGTACAACACGCGATAGCCCTGATGTATGGCGGCTTGTCCGATGGCCTGAGCCAGATGACTTTTCCCGGTGCCTGGCGGGCCAAGAAACAAACCGTCTTCGTGACGAGCGATGAACCCGCCGGTGGCTAGGTCGAAGACCAGACTGCGATTCATCTTCTTGTTGAAGTTGAAGTCGAAGTTGTCGAGAGTCTTCTGCGAGAAACGCGGCGGGCGGTGCATTTTCCATCTCGTGCTGCGAATGAAACAAACTCATCCACGATGCGTAAGCCATATCGTGAAAAAACTCATTCACCCGTGTACAGCGTCCTTCCGCGTCCGTGACGCAGCTCTGGTCAACCACATCGCTGCGCACATTAAAAAGATATTCCTCGACAACGCGGGAGCCGATTTGGCGATATTTAGCAAGTCCCTTACCGAGTTGATGCCGAGGTTATACGCGGGTGATCCATTCACTTCTTATCCTCACTCCGATGTGGCTGATCTTTATACGGAATTCTTGGTGGCGGCCCGTCCCAACTATAGAGAGAAAGTCGCATTATTTCAGATCAACTCATCTCTCGTTGAAGAGGTAAGCAGGGGTATTCGTGTCATTGGTTGCGGAACCATGCAGGAAACAGCGTTTGAATTGGATGTAATGAACCTAAATATGTATGACTCGGCACCGGCAGCACTTTATCTGATCTACGAAGCAAAACGCCACTATAGCTATGTAGGCGGTGTAACCCACATTCATTCGATTCCAAACCCTGGTCCAAGTGGACATCCGCCCGAGACCGAAAGAAGATTAGACCAAGGCTTAAAGGAGTCGCTCTTTGCACAGCTCCGAGCTTGGCATCATCAAATGATCGTAACGGCAGGGTCGCGTTATGTTTCGACGGAATCATTTGCCTTAGTCATGGATTCATTCCAGAAAGATATTCGCCGAATTCGGGATGAATTTGAGGCACTTGAGAAACGAGAGCAAGAGCGCGATAAGGAACATACAAGAGAGCAGGCGGAACAATTTAGGAAAATGATGGAATCTCTAGTATCCAAGAGAGCAGAACCGTAATTCTCCTATAAGACTCGACTAAGTACAGTTGCCACAAGGTTCTTTTCGATTGCCGGTCCCTTAACAAGTTCCCCTGATTCTCGGCCCGATGGCACAGACGGAGTTCGTCGATCACTTCTTACTTTCTGCACTAGGTAAACCATAGAAGAAGTTAGTCTGCTGCCTTGGCCGCCATAAGGCTACGCACGGCTTCCGTGAGCTGCCTATCCGTTTCGTCCGCAATGGTCATCACGTCTAACAGAACCTGACTCTGATCCAGTTTGCTCTGATGAAGATGTAATGTGCCGAAGGTGGTGACTTGGAATATCCGCGACTCCTCAATCAGCATGGCGGCGGAGTAGCCCTGCTCAAATCTTGTCCTCCCGTGCGCGGCTGCGGCCATAGAAAGGAGTGGCTCGACATCTCTGGCAAGTCGCAGGCGGAAAATAACGTCGTTCAAAAGTTTGGGCAGATGGTCAGTGCGGTTCGCATCGGTAAGTTTAACCTTGGTCAGTTCTGGTATCAGATTCACTTGCTTCAGCCATTCCTTGATTGTAGGAGCAAGTTCCCGCTCCAGTACGCCCGCTACACTCTCCACTATCTTCAAGTTTCTCCTTTTTCTTCGTATGCCTATGCGATGGTTCTACTTTGCATTTTCGCAGTTAGCGGTGCCGCAAGGATGGTCAAAATAGAACAGTTCGTCCTCCTTATCACCCTATCACCCTTAACGCTCCGGACGTTCCCCAATCATTAGATTGATACGGACTCAGTTACCCCCTTTCTGTTCCCCATGACGTACTCTGCGAAGCGGTCTGAGCAATACTGCACATTCCATCGGCAAAAACTTACCTGTGCTGTATTGACCAGTGTTGAGATTAGTTAAGGACTAGAGTGGCAATATTCGTGACAAGAGAGCGGTGTCGTGTGGCTATAACCGAAGTACAAGCGGCGCATAGAGTTCTGCTGGTGGATGACGATAGCGCCGTGCTCGACATGATGAGCGAAGTGCTTAAACATAAGGGATTTGAAGTAGTTGCTGCCCCCAATGTGACAGAGGCTCTGAGATTCATTGCCACAGAGAGCTTTGATGTTCTTATCACCGACCTGCACATGCCGAATCCCGGCGATGGCTTCACGGTGGTTACAGCGATGCGCCACTCCCAACCGAATGCCCTCACGCTGCTAGTCAGCGGCTACCCCGACGTGCAGAGCGCCATGGCGGCAATCGCTCTGGAAGCGGACGAAATAATCGTGAAACCGTTCGAACTCGGGAGAGTCGCCGAACTACTCCACGAAAAGTTGCATAACCGCAAACCCGCTGCCCGGCTGACCAAGGAGAGCGTGGGGACCATACTCCAGCGGTGTATTCCTATTGTCATCGAAGATTGGCTGAAGGGAGCGAAACAGAGCAATGAACTCAACCACCTTAAGCTTAGTGATGAGGAGCGCACCGGACATCTTCCTAAGCTGGTTGAAGACCTGATTGTTCGCCTGAGCAGGCCCAGCACGACCGAGAACGACAAAGCCAGTGATAGCACGTTGTCCACCGCCGCCATGGCGCATGGCAAACTGCGCTTTCGGCAAGGCTACACTCCCTCAATGCTGATCCATGAATCACGCATCCTTCAAGTGACCCTCTTCGGCACCTTGCAGAAGAATCTGAACTCTCTGGATTTCAGCTTGCTGTTACCTGATGTCATGACTATCGCGGACGAAGTGGATGCGCAGTTGACCCAGTCAATGAACGGCTACATGGAAGTCGGGAAGCCAAAGGTTGTGGAGCTGAAGGTCGTGAAGCCAAACGTTGCTTAGTCGTTAAAAGAGGGCCAATAAGCTCCGTATACGGTGTGAAAAGCATTTGCCAGCCGTGGGACAAAGAAGCCCTCAACATTACGAATTGCGAACAATTGAAACTTTGACAAACCGAGCAGCTGCCAGTGGGCTTATTGTTTCGGGTCAGGAGAGTTGCCAAAAGAATGTCAAAAAATAAAAGTGAACTCACAGGATTCGAAGAACTCAAACTCGCAAGGGAGCAGTTGCTTGCCCGCGAATCCTGTCCGGTCAAACGAGAAACTCTGAAGGAATGGATAAAGGAAGTCGAGGGCCTGATAAAGACCCACAAAATATGGCAAGCGGCTATAAAAGGTGGGGAAATTTTTCTACTTCAAAAAGTGGTCTGAAATGCCAACAGGAGTTTTACAAAAATGTGATGCTCACGATCATCGCGATGTCTTTGATGTTTCTGCCTTGGGAAAATATGAATTTATAGCGGTTTAAGTTTGTACTTCGGTTTGCTTAGCAGGATGCGCTTTTCGATTGCGTTCATCTTCCGGCCCGTGACTTCGCGGAAAATACGTTCGATGGGAGTTTCGCGGTTGGGCTTGCGAGGCATATTGGGTATTCCGGTGAAGGCGAACATCGAATCCGGAGGGAAGGCGAACGGCATTCCGGAGTTCGTGGATCGTCCGATCTTGTTCTTGCGTCTTCAGAGCTTCGACCATGCCTTGCCACCGCATGGCCACGAGTTTTTCCATGAGCGGTTGGTTCAGCATGAGGTTGGTCCTCCTTGGTCGAAGTACTCGGCGCCGCGAACATTGTCATGGGTCAAGGGCGGAGAGCCGGGTGGTGGTGGAGATAAGGGAACCGTGTCCAGCGAGTTCTTCAAGATCGACTTCACGCTCTGATAGCGACAAGCTTTGGCAAGCAGTGCCCGTTCCGCCGCGGCTTCCATTCGTTGCGCCGAATACTGCTGCGCCAGACGAATGATGCCGAGACAGGAGCGGTAGCCCATTTCCGGGTGAGGTTTGGCGTTCAGGATTCGTTCCAACAACTGCGCCGTGTTGGGACCGATGTTGCGTGCCCAGTTCACCATCCGTGATGGCGGCCATTCGAGATGGGCCTGATGACGTTTGGGACGGTGCTCGTTCTGGGTGACCGCTTGACCTCGCCTGCGATCGCGCAGGTGGGAAGCGATCCGGTTGCCCTTATGAAAGATCTCGATCGTGGTCGGGGTGGAGCGGACTTCCACGACTTGCTGCACCAGAGTGTAGGGCACACTGTAAAAGTTTCCATCGAAGGCAATGTGATAGTCGATGTTGACGGTAGCCCGCGACCACTGACTCATGTCGAAGCGCTCCGCTGGTAACGGCGCCAGGGCTGCCTTCTCCAAGCTGTGAAACAGACTAGACCGCGATCCGTCACGCTTGCGGAAAGGACGCTGGTTCAGTCGCACCAGCAACTCGCGGATCGCCTGATTGAGTTCCACCAGGGTAAAGAACTTCCGGTTGCGCAGCGCCGCGATGATCCAGCGTTCGCAAACTTGCACTCCACTCTCGGCCTTAGCCTTGTCCCGAGGTTTGTAGGGACGCGCTGGAACTACTCCCATCCCATAATGCACCGCGAACTCCTGATAGGTGGGATTCAGATCCGGATCGTAGCGACAGGCTCGGGTGACGGCCGTCTTGGTGTTATCGGGCACCGTCAGAGTCGGTGCTCCGCCGTAAAATTCCAGGGCGTGGATGTGCGCCTGGATCCAGGCCTGCAGTTGCTGATCGCGAGCCGCTTCTGCGTAGGTGTAAGAACTGGCCCCCAACACAGAAACGAACAGCGATGCCGGCCAGGCTTGCCCCGTCGTGGCGTCATACACGGGTATCGTTGCCCCCGCCCAGTCCACGAACATCTTCTCGCCGGCTTTGTGTTCCTGGCGCAGCACTACATCCAGGTGCCGGCGCCAGTGCTGATAGCGCTCGCAAAACCAACTGTAGCGATATCCTTCGGGGTGCGCTTGCCGGTATTCTTCCCACACCAACTAAGATTTCGCGATGCGTATGTTGCTGAAAGCTTGTCTGATTGGGCTTGGCGCGATAACCTTAGCGGCGGTCATTGGGCTCACTTGGCTGTTCTTCGACTCACGGGGTCTACCAAGACGTGCGGTCGCTTGCTCAGTTGGCGCCAGCGACCGTTAGCCAAGCGTCCGATCCATGCCTGAAGGCGGCATCTGTCGTCATTCCTTACGATTCCCTCGGGGATAACTTTCGGGCGGCTCTGAGTGCTGCGGAAGCAAAAGAAGACGGTCACGGTGTCCTTAGCGAAGTGTTCCCAGAGTTCTGGCCTCAGCGTCCTGCACGCGTCACATTGTCGCTACAAATTTCTCGCACTATGTTCTGCGATTCCGCAAGAACCCTGAACCGCCAACTGGATGAACTCCGGGCTGCGGTGCAGTTGGAACATCGCTTCTCGCGTCGAGAACTGTTCACGATGCTTGCAAACCGAATTACGTTCGGCGAGGATGTTGTCGGAGTCGAACCCGCGTCACGGCATTTCTTCCACAAGCAACCGAATCAGCTTCTCGTTGGAGAAGCAGCCCTGCTTGCTGGTTTGGTCAGAGCCCCGTCCTACTTTTCGCCGATTAAGCATCCTGATCGTGCACTCCAACGGCGGAACGAGGTTATCGATGCCATGGTTGAGGCGCATGCCATTAGTCAATTAGAAGGTTCGACGGCTAAGGCGAGTCCACTTCCGATCAACTGAGCGTTTCCGATACTTGCTGTAATGAGGCGTGGCTGTTGAAAAACTCGCTCTCCGTCTTAAATAGCCGAAATTGAGGGATAGAAAATGTCTACCTTACCGAAGAAGATCGTTTATAGCGCATCCCTAACGCGATTTTATTTTTGCGAATTTTGCCGTAAGCTTTGATTCGATTTCAGCTTTGAGGATGTCTGAAAGTGCGCGTGCAGAAATTCTGACAGGTGCAGGCTTGCTCATGCAACGTTCTCCTGCTAGAGAAAAACGAAGTCAGAAATTATCGATAATGACGAATTCCTGACGAATGCGATTATGAGTGCGCTAGCGAAAGGCCCACCCCATACATTCTCCCCACGGGGTTGAAATGCCCCCTCCCCTCTCAGTGAATTAGGTCCCACTTTCGCCTGTGTTCACTAAGCTGGCAGGCGCGTCAGTGGAATTCATGACGCACGTTCCGTGCTACAGAACTGAGATCACAACTGATGATGGATGCCGGGTGCATGGTGAATTCTGATTGTGATTGCCCTGCTGACAAACAGGCTGTTGCACACAGGAGATGCATGTGTTCACCGGATGAACACCGTAGATTTTCAATGGTGAAGCAACCTAGCCGAGATGGTCGGTTGCGACAACCTGCAGGTTTTGTGCTCAGCATCAATATCCTCGCCTAAGCCGAGTCCCTCTAAACAATGGCTCTCGTTTTCATGACCAGGGGTGAGCGCATTGCGCGATCATGGAAGTTTTATCCCGGCGCACAAATATCGCCATGTCGCCCATTAACTGGGTTCTGAGTTTGACAGGGACCTGCGGCCCACCCATAGGGATGAAAATTAGTCGAGTCGGCGCGTACGATGCTATCGCCTATTAACCCAACTGACAAATGACGTTGGCGGCAACGTTGTTCGCTGGCTGCGTAAGCAACTGCTCTCGCTGCCGCTGCTCGTTTAGCCAAACCACAAGTTCGGTGCGGTTTGCAACGCGGATCTCACGATAGATTCCGCGCAAATAGTTCTTGACCTGTTGCTCGCCCATGGAAAGGCTTTTGGCTATCTCCCGATTACTGCATCCGCGGGCGACAAGCATGATGATCTCGCGCTGCCGTGGCGTGAAACGACCGAGCGCCGCTGACAACGGTTCTTCAATACCGTTATCGCCGGAACGGTGAGCATCCCCGGCCACCAGTTCCGCCGTTCGTGCTGTCAGGAAAACGGGCTCGCTGGCTGGCTCGTGCAGGATCAGAATATGGTTGATGACGCCGGAGCCGTTGCGCAAAGGTACCATCGTTGCATTCACTTCGATCAGCGCGCCCTCTTGTCTCTGCCGAAGCGATTTGGCCAGCAACGTTCGACCGTTGAGCACGAGCTCCTGAAAGGCACGAGACTCATCTTGCCGGTCGCGCGGAACGATGGGACTCGACCGGCCCATCACCTCGGAGCTTTTCCACCCGAACATCTGTTCTGATGTCTTGTTCCAGCAATCAACATTGCCCGCCGAATTAACGACCAAGGTCGCAAACGGGAAGCCGTCGATGATTGCGCGCATCAATTGCAGGTTCACTATGCCCCCAGCCCGCCCGAAAGACGATATCTCACCAACAGTATGGGTCAAAACCTGGGCCTGCTGGAGTTCAACAGCAACTTTGTTCTGAATTCGGAACAGAGTGCCACCGCCAAAGGGTAGAGCAGCTTGCAAACGTAAGGTAAGCGTACCTCAGCGTACACAGGTAACGGTACCTAGGTACTCTTGCCGGCTTGTAATCTGATTCCCATAATCCGTAGAGTCTTGCGGGAGTTGAGCTTGCAACAAGATGTTCCGCTCACTCGGCTCCTCGTCGAGGCTCCAAGGTGCGGTAGGAAATTCCGGGAGAGGGGGTAGTAAATGGTTGAAACCGCCTTCGTGCGGATAGCAGTCGTCTGCCTGGCGATTGCTGGGATGGCGCCGCTGGCCTTTGCGGCAAATTCCGTCACCCTCAGTGTTTCAGGGAACTCGGAGAGTTTCAATCTAGTAGCTGGCGGCGCCAACAATTCTGGCAGTCCGGACATTACGGCGACCACCTCGTGGACGCTTGCACCCCCCTGCACCCTCTGGGTCTACGCCTATTCTTCCAGCGCCTCGGCGGCGCTGACCGACGGCGCTGGTCATGACATCCCATCTTCGGATTTCTACATTTCCGATAATGGCGCCGCTTCCACAACGCTCACGAACACGGTCGCCTTCGGTGGCGCGAATGCCGGGCTGCAATTGGAGAATATAGGCATCGGGCCCGCCACCAAGAACAGCAGTGTTACAGACACGATGACATTCAAGATCGACCTGAGTGGGTTACCACAACTGCCCGCAGGGAC
>JAOAPG010000451.1 GCA_025462785.1 Acidobacteriaceae bacterium | reverse complement strand
GGGTCTTGATAAAAGATAAAAATTGCCGCGCGGTTTCCTTATTCTTTGAAGAGCTGAGAATGACACACGCTTGTTCGATCGGCGGATAATCTTCGTTGGGAATCTCAGCATACCGCCCTTTGCCTTTCATATTCGGGGATAAAGCCAGTGACAGGGCGACGATCCCTACATCAGCAGAACCGGAAACAACAAACGATGCTGTTTGTGAAATGTTTTCGCCCAGCACAAACTTGTCTTTCACTTTGTCGTAGACGTTCTCCTTCTGCATTGCGGCGACAGCGGCCTGCCCGTACGGAGCGTGCTGTGGATTAGCGACCGCGATTTTCTTAATAGAGAGATCAAGAAGAGCTTTCATGCCAGAACCTAGATCGAGCTTCGAGTCGCTCGGAGCCCAGATCACGATCTTGCCCTTTGCGTACTGATAATAACTTCCGGCCTCAATCAATCCGGCGTCTTCCAGTTTCTTGGGGTAGTCGAGATTCGCGGAAAAGAACATATCAAAGGGAGCACCATTCTGAATTTGCTGGAAGAAGCTTCCTGAGGAACCGTAAATGAGCTTCACCGTCTTCCCGGTTTCTTTCTGAAATCGGGCGGTCAGATCCTGCATGGCAAATTGCAGGTCTGCTGCTGCCGCGACAGTGATTTCCTGCGCTGCACATAACTGAGAAAGGAGCGCGAGTGCCAGGCTTGCGATGAGTCTCAGTCTTCGGATGCTCATGTGTTTTCTCCTGGGATCACAGGGGAGAGGAATAGGCGGCCCATGTCACACACGCAGAATCATGACTTCCGTAGCTTTGATGAGAGCAGCAGCAGTTTGCCCTGGTTTCAGCTGCATCTCCCGTGCTGATCGCGCTGTGATAATCGATATGATTTGCTGACCACCAATTGAAAGGACTACCTCTGCGATTAGTCCGCTGATACGAACATCGTCTATTCGTCCCACCAGCTGGTTACGTCCGCTGACGCGACGAACTACTTGCTTTCGTTCTTTCTCCGTCCTGGCTCGCGTTCTGAAAAGCAGCCGATCAACTTCACTCAGTGGGATGCGATGGTGTCCGCCGACCGTTTGAATGCTGCGAACTTTCTTCTTGTAGATCCACTGCTTTAAGGTCGGAAAGCTGATACCCAGCTGCAATGCCGCTTCACGGAGCTTCAGCAACTCTTCTGGTTTTCCTGTGGATTTGTTAGTCCTTGGCATCGGAACGAAATCCTACAGTCAATGCAGACATCGGTCAACGCGTCGGCAGTCCGTCCACGTTATATCGTTTCACTGGCGATTTACGACATAGAGTCGCATAGATTTCGATAGCATAAACGTATTTGATATACACTTTCATCATCGGTGGGTAGTCAACTTAAATCGGAGTAAGTATGCGTAAAGCCTATTTGCTTTGCATAGCAGTGATTCTCTTTCTCTCGTCAACGGTGACGTTTGCCCAAGATGGATATTTTTCCAGTTGGTTTGCGCGTGTAGATAAAACCAAAGACGAGCAGCCTCACTGGGTTACTCCACTGGCGACAACTACACCTCGCCTGGAGGAGGAATATCGGTACGATCAGCTGTGGCAAACAAATGGCACGGGGGTAACGACAGACAATTACGATGGCGGCAAAGGACTGGAATTGATTCCTTTCGAGAAGGTGGAGGTCATCTTTAACTTTCCTCCCTATCTCGCGCATAATGATCCCAAGGTCCAAGACGGATTTGGCGATGTTGCTTTTCTCGTTAAGTACCGCTTGCTTTCGCAAAACGAAGAACACGGCAACTACATCCTAACGGCGTTTCTGGGATGGAGTCTTCCCACCGGGCAATACAAGAATGGCGCTCTGCACCCGGTGATTACGCCGACGATCGCATACGGTAAAGGGCTTGGCAACTTCGATCTGCAAGGTACGTTCGGGGTCGGTCTGCCGACAGCCGACACCGATCTATTGGGAAGAAGCCACGCCTGGAATAACACGTTTCAATATCGCGTATTTCGAAAGTTCTGGCCCGAAATAGAACTTAATTCGACGTTTTTTCAGGACGGACCCAATGACGGAAAAAAGCAAAACTTCGTCACGCCAGGTTTGGTTATGGGACGGTTTCGTCTGTGGGGAAGAGTAGGCTTTACGATTGGCGGCGGGTACCAGATCGCTACCACTCGCTTTCATCCCACGAATCACAACGCAATTTTGTCGATCCGTTTCCCATTTTAAAAATTGGAATGTGTTCACATCGCTATGGGACAGAACGATTCAAGACCCGGAAGATGGCGGTGTGTGTAAGCCTCTGAAACAACAATCGTTGGTATGGTGGACCCGGAGAGACTTGAACTCCCAACCCTTGCGTTCGAAGCGCAATGCTCTATCCAGTTGAGCTACGGGTCCCGGTCACAAACGCTTTCAATTCAACAAGCTAGAATGGTGCGCCCGGAGAGATTCGAACTCCCGACCTAACGGTTCGTAGCCGTTCGCTCTATCCAGCTGAGCTACGGGCGCTTACTGTGCGGATGACTTCCCGAAAGATTATAACGGAAGCGGCTGCTGTGAAAAAGGTTTGATTTGACCCACTTCAGACTGCGACTTCGCGTTTGTCGAGTAAACCTTGCCTACGCTTTAAGCAAAACTTACCTGCATCCCTTGAAGAGAGCACTGTTTTTCAGTTCTTTAGGATTGGCTACCTACCTGCTATGTAAAGTCATAGACGAAGTGGCGCGCAACGGGGCGCACTAGAGAATAAACTTCGGCCAGAGGTTTTCTTGGGCGCCCCTTGCATTTCCCCAATATTTACTCAGTTGACCGAGAGCGGCCCTCCCCCAAGTTCGCCGCTCATTTCTTTTTTACCCCCTACAGATTTACGCGAGAACGAGTTGCTCGTTGAGGTCGATCCCGGCGCGTCGTAAAAGTGCGGCGACAACAGGTTCCTTGAATCTGGACGCGTCGTACTCGATTCTGACGGTTCTTTCCTTCTCGTTGAACGATATCCGGCGGATTCCATAGACTTCTCGTACACTATCGATTGCGCGCATTTCTGCCTCACCGGGCATTGAACCGTATCGATAAACAACTTCCATTTGTGTCATGAATGCAGTCTCCAGCTACAAAGATACAACAGTTAGAGATACAACAATCGTTACACTACCCGCGACAATCTAAATAACTTGGGGTAACTTGCGGGATGCTGTTGGGTGAGTTGGTGTTTGTACAGGAAACGCTAACGAATGGATAAGGAAACAGATCAAGCGGTGACAGCAAGAGATCCCGTATGCGGGATGAGTGTAGATCCCGCCTCTGCTCGCTTTAAAGAGCAGTATAGCGGAGAGACGTACTACTTTTGCTGCGGCGGATGTGCGCAAAAATTCAAAGCGCAGCCGGAGAAATTTCTAGATCAGGCCAGTTCTATTTCGTCCAACCATGTTTCCTCTGGTTTAGTGACACTCGGGGCGTCTCCGCTGCCGATATATTCGCCTGCTTCTAGTTCCTCAAGCGTGAAAGAGATGGATCCCGTTTGTGGCATGGATGTGAATCCCGCAACGGCGAAGTATCACACCGACCATCAGGGGAAATCATTTCATTTTTGTTCGGGAGGCTGTCTGGAGAAATTCCGCGCCAGTCCTGATACGTATTTGAAATCGAAGTCTCCGTCTGCATCGGTCTCTCAGAAGCAGTCGAAGGAGCTGTCGAAAAAATCGGCCCAATCTGCCGGAAACTACATATGTCCGATGTGTCCGGAAGTGCGGGAGAGCAAGCCTGTACCGTGTCCTAGTTGCGGCATGGCGCTCGAACCCGAGACGCCTGTCTCTACCACTCGCACTGAATACACATGCCCCATGCATCCGGAAATAGTTCGGGCCGAACCGGGAGCATGTCCTATTTGTGGCATGGCACTCGAACCGCGCACGATCACGGCGACGCAAGAGGAAAATCCTGAACTGCGCGATATGACGCGCAGATTTTGGCTGAGCTTGATCTTGATGGTTCCGCTCCTGGGCATAGCAATGGCGGACATGCTTCCCGGAATGCCGGTGCAGCACGCGTTACCGCAAGGCTGGTTGCCTTGGATTGAGCTACTTCTTGCGAGTCCTGTCGTTCTTTGGGCTGGATGGCCGTTTTTTCAGCGGGGATGGGCGTCGATTGTCAATCGGTCGACCAACATGTTCACGCTGATTGTGATGGGCACGGGCGTGGCGTATTTGTACAGCCTAGTCTCGACGATCGCTCCGCAGATATTTCCTACTTCGTTTCGCGAAATGTCAGGCACGCCGCCCGTTTATTTCGAGGCGGCAGCTGCGATCACCACTTTAGTTCTTCTCGGGCAAGTCCTCGAGCTGAGAGCACGAAGTAAGACAGGCGCCGCAATTCGCGCTCTGCTCGATCTGGCTCCAAAGACGGCGCGAGTTCTTCGAGATGGACACGAACAAGATATCCCTCTCGATCAAGTGAAAATTGGAGACCGGCTGCGCGTGCGTTCCGGTGAAAAAGTTCCCGTCGATGGTGTCGTGCTCGAAGGGAGCAGCTCAGTTGATGAGTCGATGATTACGGGTGAATCGATGCCCGTTGAGAAGACGCCGCAAAGCAAAGTCATTGGCGCAACCGTGAACGGCAACGGCTCGTTCGTTATGCGAGCTGATCGTGTCGGCAGTGAAACATTACTGGCTCAGATTGTTCAGATGGTAAGCCAGGCGCAGCGCAGCCGCGCTCCGATTCAAAAGCTGGCAGATCGAGTGGCAGGATGGTTTGTTCCCGCCGTGATTGCCGTTGCCGTGCTGACATTCATCCTGTGGAGTATTTTTGGTCCGCAGCCAAGGCTCGCGCATGCGCTAGTGAATGCCGTGGCTGTGTTGATCATCGCTTGTCCCTGTGCACTTGGGCTGGCAACTCCGATGGCAATTATGGTTGGCACGGGCCGCGGCGCGAAGGCAGGAGTGCTGATCCGTAATGCGGAAGCCCTGGAAATTCTGGAAAAAGTAGACACGCTGGTGGTAGATAAGACGGGCACTTTGACTGAGGGCAAGCCCAAGGTTATTTCCATCGTGCCTTCAGGGATCATTCCAGACTTAAACGAGAACGAGTTGATTCGACTGGTAGCTAGCCTTGAGCAGGGAAGCGAGCATCCGCTAGGAAGCGCAATCGTCTCTGCGGCTAAACATCGTGGATTGCCGTTGTCCAGCGCGCAAGATTTTCAGTCCCTCACGGGACGCGGCATCGCCGGCGCCATCGACGGAAACACGGTGTTGATTGGCAACGAGAGATTTGTGCTGGAAAAAGGTGTTCCAGCCGAAACCCTGTTCCGACAGGCTGACGATCTCCGTCGCGAGGGGCAGACGGTGATTTTCGCCGCTATTAATAATCAGCCAGCAGGTCTGATCGGCATCGCTGACGCTATCAAGCAATCGACTCCGCAAGCGTTACGTGATTTGAGGGACGCCGGACTACGAATTGTTATGCTCACAGGCGATAGTCGTGCTACCGCAAAGGCCATCGCCGACAAGCTTGGGATTGAACAATTTGAGGCCGAAGTACTGCCTAATCAGAAAGCCGAAGTAGTTCGCCGGTTGCAGAACGAGGGGCGGATTGTGGCGATGGCTGGAGATGGCATCAATGACGCTCCCGCGCTGGCGCAAGCCCAAGTAGGGATTGCAATGGGAACTGGAACCGATGTTGCAATGGAGAGCAGCGGCGTGACCCTGGTGAAAGGCGATCTATCGGGAATTGTGCGGGCTCGGAGGCTTAGCCAGGCGACCATGCATAACATCCGACAAAATCTGTTTTTTGCATTTATTTACAATTTGCTCGGAGTTCCCATTGCGGCCGGAGTGCTGTATCCATTCTTTGGACTACTACTCAGTCCGATTCTGGCGGCGGCGGCCATGAGCTTCAGTTCCGTGTCGGTGATCACGAACTCGTTGAGGTTGAGGAACGTCAAACTCTAGCCAGGGGGCGAGTGTCTCCCAGCGTGTCCGAACTAGTCGGCGTGAGCAGAATCGCTTAATTTGGGGAACCACCATCAGTAGTTGACACTGCTCTCATGCTGCACAACAATAGTTCTATACTCATCACAAATTGAGCGGAGGACTTATGCCGGAAGAGGGCGCAGGTGCGACCGTGGTCCAGACCGAATCGGAAAGCAATGCAGGGAAGTGGCTTCTCCTGTTGCTGGCGGTCGTCTACGTTGGCTTGTCACTCTATTTGATTTACGACCTCCGCACACGTTTGACGAATCTCGCCAAGGACCAAGACTCGAGCAAGGCGCAAATCGCAGAACTGAGCAAACGTATGCAGGCTGCGGAGGCATCTGACGAAACTTTGGCGCAGCAGGTCGGCCTTACTAAAAAGGAGCTCGCATCCAGGGCCGCTGTATTACAACGCCAACAGCGCGCCGCCGAACAGCGTCTCTCAGCAGAGCAGAAACAGCAGATTGGGCAGGTCAGTGGGGATATCGCCACCGTGAGGACTGACGTTGGTGGCGTGAAGACAGATGTCGCGTCTACCAAGGCCGATCTAGCCGCTACCCAAGCCAAACTGCAGAGCACAATCGGGGATCTGGGTGTCCAGAGCGGACTCATTGCTAATACTCGGGGTGATCTTGAAGTTCTGAAGCACAAGGGAGATCGCAATTACTACGAGTTCACCATTTTGAAAGGTGCGAAACCACAGCCAGTTGGAACCATCAGCCTGCAGTTAAAAAAGACAGATCAGAAGCGGGGAAAGTTCACTGTGAACGTTACTTCGGACGACAAGACGATCGAAAAGAAAGATCGCAATGTCAGCGAGCCGATTCAGTTCTACAGCGGACGCGATCATCTGCTTTTTGAGCTTGTTGTCTGGACTGTCGACAAAAAAAAAGCTACTGGATATTTGAGTACTCCGAAGAGCGCACCCGTCCCGGTAACGGCAGGCGAATAGCCTGAATGTTTCCGGGCGGTCATGTACTCCTTGAGATAGCACTCCGGACGGCGGTAATTTACCTTGTCGTCTTGCTTGGCATACGGTTAAGTGGCAAGCGCGAAGTCGGGCAGATGACACCGTTTGATCTCGCGCTGCTGCTGCTCATCAGCAACTCCGTGCAAAATGCAATGACCGGGCCGGACACCTCGTTACTCGGAGGTATGGTTGCCGCTGCCACTCTGCTGATTCTGAATTATTTCATTGCTGAAGTCTCAGGCGGCAATCGCCGTTTCCGGAAAATGATCCAAGGGCAGCCTTCGTTGCTGGTACATGACGGCCAGATTATTACGCCGCACATGGTGAAAGAACACGTCAGCATGGACGAACTGGAACGTGCACTGCGAGAGCACGGCATTGCGAGTCATCACGATGTAGCTTTAGCGGTTTTGGAAGTCGACGGATCTATCAGCTGCCTGAAATATGACGAAATCAATCCAAATGCACACACGCATTTAGCTCGCCGACGAGTTATCCAGAAGCGCGAGTAACCGGAAACACGACCTCACTTCGTTAAAACCAAAGCGATAGGCTGATCGTGGGCCTTGATCGTCACTTTTAGCGACTTGCGATTTGCAAACGCGTCAGGCGTCACCGGGAAATCCACGATCATGGTTCCTTTGGTTTCAGCGCCCGGTGCAATTTGTATTTCTCGGGAGATCGGTGTCAGAGCGTGTTGCTTTAGCGCAGGCAGAGCCGTTAAATACCGATCCACATCGACTATGGGAGCCGCATCGTCGGTAAATTGATTAGCGCCCGTGTCCAAAGCGGATTCGATGCTTTGGATCAAAAAAGTCTTTTCTCCCTGATTCTTCACGGAAATATTAATAGCCGCCATCACCATGTTCTGCCCGGGCACCTCCGCATAGGCAATGTCGTCGATGGAGCCAGTGGCAGATAATCGGGGACGCTGTAAGAGTGCCACGGTAATGGCAATTATGGCGATTACTACTAGCGGGATGATGACGATTTTGGCGGGAGGAAGGTTTTTCTTTGCTGTTCCATATTCCTCGCCGATATTGAATGGAGTTGCGGGAGTTGGCGTCGCGGGAAAAAACGGTTCGGCCTTTTGAGGCGGAGGTGGCGTCGGTGTTTCTTCAGGCATAGGCGCCTCGTGCAGAAAGATATTAGTCCTATTCCGAGGAAAAAGCTTTACCAAACAGCGAAAGGCTAACCGCGCTTAATTGCCTTCGCAAACTTGTCGACCGGCAGGGTGTTCAGTACATCTTCTTTCGTCAGCCATGCGCGTCGCGCTTGCAGGATTCCGTATTTGATTTTGTCCAAATGAGACGTGTGATGCGAATCGGTGTTGATTACGATCCTTACTCCGTACTGCTTTGCCAAACGCAAATGACGATCGCAAAGATCGAGCCGATCTGGATACGAGTTCAACTCCATCGCGACTTTGTTTTGAGCCGCTGCTTTCAATACTTCGTCCATGTCGAATTGATAAGCATCTCGGCGAAGCAATAGTCGCCCAGTTGGGTGACCGATGATAGACGTATTCGGATTAGAAATTGCCCGGATCAATCGGTCTGTCATGTCGGGAGCGCTCTGACCGAAGTGCGAGTGCACGCTGGCAATGACCAGATCCATCTGCTGCAAGACTTCATCTGACAAGTCGAGCGTGCCGTCTCCAAGGATATCTACTTCAATGCCGGCGAAAATTCTGATCTCTTTTATGCTATCGTTCGCCGCGCGGATACATTCGATGTGTTTGAGAGCGCGCTCATCATCCAATCCATTGGCGAAGGCCAAGTTTTTGGAGTGATCGGTAATCGCCATGTACTTATAACCACGCTCGCGGGCTGCTTCGGCCATTTCTTCAATAGAATTCCGGCCGTCAGTTTCGACCGTGTGCATGTGCACATCGCCCTGAATGTCTTCCTGTCTTATCAGCACCGGGAGAGTATGCTTTTCGGCGGCTTCGATTTCACCCGTATTTTCGCGCATCTCGGGAGGAATGTAGTCGAGTCCAACCGCTGCATAGATTTCCGCTTCCGTTTTTCCGGCGACAACGGTTGCATCATCCAAGCGGGCCAAGCTGTACTCACTGAGCGTGTAGCCCATCTTCAAAGCTCGTTGCCGAATCGCGACATTGTGACCTTTGGATCCGGTGAAGTATTGCATGGCTGCGCCAAAAGATTCCGGTGAAAGGAAACGCACATCCACCTGCATCCCTCCGCGCAGGCGGAAGCTGACTTTGTTCTCGCCACGCGCGATGATCTCCATTAGTCCGGGTAGCTTGATGATGTGATCAATCAGCTTCTCTCGTTCTGTGTCATCGCAGCAGGCGGGACCGGTAACCAAGATATCGAGATCGCCGACGGTTTCGCGTCCACGTCTTAACGAACCAGCCGGGGTGACTTTTTCGACCCCCGGATAATCGCAGAGGTGATCGACAATTTTTTGCGCTTGGGCTCCGGCTGCATCCAGAAGAAATCGGCCGCCGATGCGGCGATAGTCCTCAATAGCCTTCAACAGCTTCTGTTCGTGCTTCTCGCCCATGCGAGGCAGAGTTCTGATCTTTCCCTCGCGAGCGAGTTTTTCAACTCCCTCTACATCGCAGACTTGGTAAGCGCTCCAGATAAGAGCAATCGTCTTGGGGCCGAGGCCCTGGATTTTCAGCAAGTCGAGCATGGAGGGGCGATACTTCGTGAGCATCTCAACATGTAACGAGAGCCGTCCTTCTTTGAACATCTCCTGCAGATTGGCAAGCATGCCTTTGCCGATACCCGGGATTGCGAGTACTTGCTTGGGATCGCTGATGAGATCCGAAATCTGCTGTGGAGAAGCTTCCACTGCTTCAGCAGCATTGCGGTAAGAGCGGATGCGGAAGGAATCCTGCCCGTCAATTTCGAGCAAGTCAGCGGTTTCGTAGAAGATGCCAGCGATGGCTTTGTTGTCCACAGCTAAAGATTAAACAAGATTCCGCTGGAGAGAAAGGCTGGAACTAGCTTGAATAGGACACACAAACGCCTGAAGTCGGAAGGCAGCTTCCCAATGACAATTGCAACAACTCTGTCGCAGACTCCGCTAAGCGGCTTTCATCACGTTCGCAGCTTGCGGACCTTTCTGTCCTTGCACAATCTCGAACTCAACCACATCGCCCTCTTGCAGGCTCTTATAGCCTTCTGAGGTAATTGCGCTGTAGTGGACGAAAACGTCGGGGCCATCTTCTCGGCCAATGAAGCCGTATCCTTTGGCATTATTGAACCACTTCACCGTTCCTTGCAT
>JAOAPG010000403.1 GCA_025462785.1 Acidobacteriaceae bacterium | reverse complement strand
ACTAACTGGAATTTTCCAGAGCGTAATTTTCTTAGCCAATTGTCAAGCACCAGGCGTGCTCGCCCCATGGGCGGCCATGGGAGCGCGGAGGATGAATGGGTAGGTTCGGTTCGACGGTAGTTGCAGGTCTGATCTTTTTATTTCTAAGTTTTAGCCTCGGCGGGTGTAGTGGAGGGGGCAGCAGCACGAAAGTTGTGAATTACCCCGTACCCGCAAGTATCGGTCTCACGCCTGCCACGAATGCCTCGATAACGATTGGCTCCACATTATCCTTTACGGCCTCGCCCAAGACCAATGCTGGGACCGCCATCTCTGAACCAGTCGCGTACCACTCGAGCAATCCGGCCGTTTTAACGATTGCGGCCAATGGCACAGCATGCGCCGGAACTTGGGATTCCCTCACCAGTCCCACGGTTTGTACGCCCGGACCTACCGGAACCGCTCAAGTTTATGCGACAGCTCTGGGCATCAGTAGTCCTAATACAACCGTCTACGTCCATCAACAGGTCGACAGCGTCGTCGTTTCGATAGCACCAGTAAATCTGCAGACAAATCCGGTGCCAACAGCCTGTTACGAGGGGATGCTAGGCTATTCCAAGGGCCTTCCCGCCGGCGGCCAGCAATTCGTAACCCTACAAGCGACAGCGATGAGCCATGGGGTGGACATCACCTCGACCGTAGGACAATTTTCCTGGTCCGCGCAAAGTTCAGGGACCACCGGCGTAGTCACGCTTTCTTCGGTGCCTTTGACCAATCCTCCAACTCTTAACCAGCAGCGGGTGACGGCCAACATTCCCGGATTAACTTCCATTTACGCGAGCGTCGATGGAGTGAACAGTGCGCCATACCCGTACCTTACGTGTCCAATCAATTCGATAGTTCTCTCCGTTACGGGCAATACGGGGACTTCGACCTCGATCACTGCGACCGCCTACGATAGCAATCCTACGATCACTAATCCCAACGGCCTCAAGGGATTTCCGGTCACCGGAATTCCCTTGACTTGGACTTCGTCCCAGCCGCTGGTAGCCAAAGTCACGGGCAGCAGCGCCAGTACAATTTACGCCGGTACCGCGACCACATCCCAAGGCACGACGGGTGGCACTGCGACGATTATCGCCTCTTGCACCCCGCCAACCTGCAACGTCGGACTCGCGCCCACGCTTCCGATTTATCCAAAGGACCTTGACCCAACCAGCTCTTCAGGCATCTTGAACGTCACTTCGACACCTACGACTGGAAGTTCCACTGCGACACTGTATGTGACATCTAGCGACTGCGGCACCATTGACAGCTGTTTCACGAAAGTCCTGCCGGTCACGGCCACTCTTAGCAATTCAGGCAATGGCGCAACCTTCACTGTCGGCAATCCCATAAACTTGGCTACAACTTCAGCTGGATCAGGCGTTACTCCGGATTCCCTGGTGTTCGAACCTCAAGGAACAAAAGCTTACTTGGGGACCGATAGCGGAAATTTAGGGGCCAAGGGGCTGCAGGTCCTAACCGTAAGCGGAAATTCGGTGAACCACTTCACGTCGACTCCGGGCAAGGTCTTGGCGGTTTCGCCTGACAACAGCAAGGTCATCGTTTCCGATACTATCGACTCCCCGAATCAGGTTTATATTTTTAGTCCGGCCAGTGGAAGCAGCGTTCCACTTATCCCGACGGGGGTTACTGGCGCGGTAGCAGCAGCATTCTCGCCCGACAACCTCAAGGCGTTCATTGTGACGAATACCGGGAAGCTTTACGTGTATTCAACACTGGATGCCTTGCAAGCGATTGACATGGTGAATCCGGGGACGGACGTTTCTTTCTTTCCACAAGGCTCGTTTGCTTACATCGGAGGTGGCACTCCGTCGGGACCTGTTACTGCGCGAAGAACATGCGACAACACTGTCGCCCAAACAATCAGCACTCCTGGACAACCGACCTTTATACGAGCACTCCCCAATGGGAGCAGTATCCTTGCCGTCGATTCTCCCGGCATCGATCTCATTGACGTGACTTCGTTCAGCTCCGATGGATGTTCGCCTAACGTGACTAACAGCGTCACTTCCTACAATTTTGGACAAGGCAACTTCACGCCAGTTCAGGTCGTTGTTTCCGAGGACAGTTCGACGGTTTATATCGTCGCCGATGACTCAAGCGGACAGCATCCGCTGCCGTTTGTCTTTGAATTCAATGTCAACGCCAAAACCTTCTCTCAGATCTCGCTTGCAGGAAGCGCAATCCCGCTACAGGTGGCATTGACGCAGAATGGGCGTTATCTATTTGTGGGAGCGCACGAGCAGGTGAACGATCCTGTGAATCATCACGTGTTTGATCCTACGATTCACATCTTGGACATGACCACTGGGACCGACATCCAGCAATTGGTCCTTACGAAGTATTCGACGGTTCCTATCTGCGTCGGTGCGGGAAGTCCAGCGCAGGACGCTCCAGTCACTTGCTATCCAACGCTTATGGCGGTCGCACCATAGCACGGGAGCCTAGAACAGTTCCAATGGAAGAGCGGCCCCCTTCAGGGCCGCGTTCCTATTCACGCGGACAGTACGCGGCGCTGGAAGCGCCGCTCTTCCACGCTACTGCTTAGACTTTGGCTTTTTCGAGGTCGCGGCCGACGCTGTCGAGCACTCCATTAATAAATTGCACGGACTCTGGGGCAGAGAATTTTCGCGCAATTTCCAGCGCTTCATTGATGATCACGGCCCGCGGCGTTTTAGGGAAGGCTAGCAATTCCGCCACTGCAGCCCGCAACACGTTGCGGTCAACCGCCGCCATACGCTCCACCCGCCAATGTTCGGCGTGGCGCTCGATTAATTCATCAATTTCGGACGTGCGGTCGGTCGCCACACGAAACAGATCCTCGGCAAATCCTTGCACATCCGAACCGACCGAATCGCGTTCCTTCCAAAAGACACGGCGCACATCTTCAGGAGTTTGCTTTCCCATGTCAGCCTGGAAGAGCATCTGCAGTACAAGCTCGCGAGATTTGCGGCGGGTCCCCATAAAGAGGTCGGTGCTCGTTCGTCCTTGGTCGTTGGCATATCGCCATCGGCCTCATTCAGTTTACAGTGTTCGTTACGAGAGCGATGTTTTACAGCTTGGATTTTCTTGAGCGTGGTACTTTTCGGGTCTTAGCTTTCGTCCTGCCAAGGGCGGACGACTGCTGACCAACGACAGCCTTCTTCAGATTCGCCATCTCGACCGCCGCCAGCGCTGCTTCGAATCCTTTGTTGCCCATCTTCAATCCCGCACGATCAATGGCTTGCTCAAGCGTATCGCAGGTAAGCACCCCAAAGGCGTGCGGAACACCGGTTTCCTGAGCCGATTGCCCGACGCCGCGAGCACATTCATTAACAATAACGTCGTAATGAGCGGTATCGCCGCGGATCAGACATCCCAGACAGATCACCGCATCGTATTTTTTTGTTTCCGCAAGCGTGCGCGCAGCGGAAGGAATTTCAAAAGCACCGGGGACACGGACGATGTCATAGCCCTCCGGGAATTTGGTGCCGCATCGTAGAAGTCCGTCTATGGTTCCCGCGAGCAGCCGCTCCGTTATAAATGAATTGAAGCGCGAAACTACGATACCGAAAGTCTTGCCAGTTGCCGTCAGGTTCCCCTCAATACTTCGACACATCGGCTCAGAGCTATATGTTGCTCGATATCCCCTGAACAAAATATTGGTTCCGCCAGGGAGTCGCACATAAAACTCCCGCGTCGCGTGTGTGGGAGCTTCCGAATTATCCCATACGATCTCCAAACCCATCCCTTGAACAACCTTGGCTGCAGAATCAGGATCGGAAATGATGAGCTCTATGTCTGGATAGACGCGTTGATTCTTACTATGGACGACCTCGAAAATCAACTCCTGTGGGAAGAACGGCTTAATGCGGAAGTTCTGATATTTTTCCAGCTCACGGGATCGAAATCCCAATGCGTCGAGCATTCTAGTTAAAAGCTCAAAATCTTCCTCAGTCCTTGCCCGTGCGGTAATAACTGCACATTTCATTGGCGAATGTCTTCTTTACGAAAGATGAGAACTGCTGTTAATTTGCGCCGGATTATCTCGCCGTCAGGTCTACCTGCCATTGAACTGCGCTGCCCTCTTCTCGAGGAACGCCGTCGTGCCTTCTTTCTTGTCTTCTGTCGCACAGCACATTCCGAAGAGCGTGGCTTCCAGATACAAGCCTTCGGCCTGCGTCATCTCCATGCCGTGGTTCACTGCCTCCATGGCGTACTGTACCGCCAGTGGCGCGTTTGCGATGATTTTCTGCGCAATCGCTTCGGCTCGCGGGATTAGCTCTGCTGGTACGGTAACTTCGTTCACCAATCCGATGCGATGCGCTTCCTGCGCGTTTATCATCTCACCTGCAAGCACAAGCTGCATGGCGATACCCTTGCCTACGAGCCGGGGCAACCGTTGCGAGCCGCCGTAGCCCGGGATAATCCCCAGCTTCACTTCCGGTTGTCCCAGCTTGGCATTTTCGCTGGCCAGACGCATGGTGCAGGCCATGGCGATCTCGCATCCTCCGCCGAGGGCGAACCCATTGATGCAGGCGATCACCGGTTTGCCCAAATGTTCGATCAGATCAAGAACGGACTGTCCGCGATGCGTGTACTCCTTGCCGGATACGGCGTCGTGTTTGGCAAGCTCCGCGATGTCGGCGCCTGCAATGAAAGCCTTCTCGCCCGATCCGGTCAGGATGGCAACGCGAATCTCGCGATCATCCTTGATATCGGAAAACGCCAAGCGCAGCTCTTCCATGGTGGCCATGTTGAGAGCATTGAGCACCTTGGGCCGGTTTACGGTGACATAAGCGATAGAGTTTTTCTTGGAGAGAAGAATGTTTTCGTAGTTCATAAGATCCGTTCACCACCGAGTCACAGAGACCCTGAGCAAATCCAGCCAATGTGAATTGCCAGCCAACCGTGCCCGTTTTCCTGTGTGCCTCCGTGGCCTCTGTGGTCGAAATCCGCGGCTATAGCTTGTTCGCTTTCGGATTATTTGGGTCTGCGTAATCGTAGAATCCTTTACCACTCTTTCTTCCGTACCATCCGGCCATCACCAGCCTCTTCAGCAATGGTGGCGAGGCGAATCTGCGCTCTTTGAATTCGTCGTACATCACATGGGTTATGTAGTAGGTGGTGTCCAGTCCTACGAAGTCGAGCAGCGTGAACGGGCCCATGGGATAGCCGCAGCCCAGCTTCATTGCGTTATCAATGTCTTCGATGGACCCCACGCCTTCCTCGTAGGCGCGGACTGCATCGAGCAAGTACGGCACCAGCAGCCGGTTGACAATGAATCCCGTTTTGTCGCTGGTGCGGACGGGAACCTTGCCCAGCTTCTTAGCGAATTCGTAGGCTGCATCGTAAACTTCGGGCGCGGTGGCGATAGTGCGCGCGACTTCAACCAGCTTCATCAGCGGCACAGGATTAAAGAAGTGCAGTCCGATGAAGCGCTCGGGGCGCTTCGTCGAAGCTAGGAGTTCAGTAACAGAGATAGAGGACGTATTGGTAGAGAAGATGGCATCTCTCTTCACGATGTCATCGA
>JAOAPG010000050.1 GCA_025462785.1 Acidobacteriaceae bacterium | reverse complement strand
AATTCCGGGTAACGGCGGTCTGACACGGTCGCCGGCTCCAAACTCAACATGGTTCTCAGAGTGAGCGTGCCGCTGCCGAGCTTGCGTTGAGCCATCGGCATGATCCAATTCGTCGAGAACAGTTTGTCTTCACCACGTGGACCTGTCTGTTGTATTTCATTCAGAAAAGCCTCTCCATGAGACATCAGCGTCCAATGCCCCTTCACGGTCATCAGCATTTCGAAAGGGGTGGAGTTCGGTTCAGCATCAGTCCCGGCGGTGGCGTGCTCCTCGAGGAGTTGAATGAACGGATCGGACTTTACCTCCATCTGTTTTTCCATGCTTGCTCCTCCACTCATTCCCGGCATGTCTTCCATTGGCTGGTTCACGGTGTGCCCCGGCATATTGGTGTCTTGATGAACATCCTGTGCCACAGAGGAACGGAACTCCTATCAACGCTAGTGCGATGCTGAAAAATGAAATGACGAAATACAATAAAATTATTCGCACGTAATCTCCTGTAGTTCGCAGCGCTCAACCCGAAATGGAAATAGAAACTCTGGCGCCGATTTTCGGCGATCCAAAGAAGAAAGAAATGGTTAGGTTGGTAGGCTTGTTCTAGACGCGCAGAGGCGCGCTGCTGATAGGAGGTCCGGCAGAAATTCGACGACTGCCTGGGGGCTTAGCCGGGTCGATTGGTATAAGCGGGTCCGGAAGTACCGCTAGCGAATTGCAGGTTGTCGGTGGATCTTGTGGAGAAGTAACCAGCAACCCGGTGTTGTGAGCGGAAATGCAGCATCGGTGACTGTCTGATTCACGTCTATCTGAAACCGGAGCCGCCGGACGGTTGTCTGTGCATGTGACAGATACTGGGCGCCATCTGTCCAGCAGCGTGAGTTGGCAGCAGCAATTGACCAGCTATAAAATGGAAGTTAGCTGCCAGGATTACCGCAATCAGTTTGGATCTCGACTGATCTCACGTTATGCAACCGCGACGCGAATGGTGGTTAGTACTCGATACGGCCCTGTTCGTCCTACTTGATGTGGCAGGTCGCCAATCCGCGCTTTTCCAGATACTGCTGGTGGTAATCCTCAGCTTCAAAAAACGTGGTTGCTGGAACGATCTGCGTAACCATCGGCTTATTGTAGCGATGCGCCTGTTCTAGCTTTTCTTTTGAAGCCCTAGCCTCAGCTTCCTGCTCTGGAGTGTGATAAAAAATTCCCGAGCGATACTGGCTGCCGTGGTCCGGGCCTTGGCGGTTGAGCTGCGTCGGGTCGTGATTTTCCCAGAAAACTTGCAGCAATTTTTCGTACGAGAGCGTTGCAGGATCGTATTCGATCTCGACCGCCTCGGCGTGTCCGGTCCGATCGGTGCAGACATCTTTGTAGGTAGGGTTCTCGGTGCTGCCTCCCGTGTATCCCACCCGCGTCGAGGTGACACCCGGCAGTTCACGAAACGTCGCTTCAACTCCCCAGAAACATCCGGCAGCAAAAGTTGCTTTGGCCATGTGACCCACTCCTAGTCGATCTTACGACTCTATTGGATGCGGAAGGTAGCGAAAAGTGAATTGGACCGCCACAGCGAAAGGCTACTCAGCTACCATTCCACCGGTTAAGTCCCTTAGGCCCTCGACCCCATGTTCCCTGCACCACCCTGCGAGTTCTTCGGCAATCTTTTCTGTCGCTCTCGGGTCCCAGTAGCTGGCTGTTCCGATTTGCACAGCTGTTGCTCCTGCCAGCATGAATTCGACGACGTCCGCTGCAGTCGAGATTCCACCCATTCCAATGATCGGGATTTTCACCGCTTTCGACGCATCGTAGACCATGCGCACGGCAATCGGCTTGATAGCAGGGCCAGAAAGTCCGGCGGTAACGTTCGCAATACGTGGCTTGCGGGTCTCGGTGTCGATGGCCATAGCCACAAATGTATTGACCAGAGAAATGGCGTCGGCTCCCGAATCCTGAGCTACCCGAGCCATTTGCGCGATGCTGGTCACGTTCGGCGAAAGCTTCACAATAAGTGGGCGTTGCGAGATGCGGCGCGCGGTGGTTACCACCTCGTCCAACGAGCGTGCATCGTTTCCAAACTGGATTCCTCCATGCGCGGTATTCGGACACGAGACGTTCAACTCATAGGCGGAAATGCCTTCGCCTTCATTCAAAATCTGAATGGTGCGCTCGTAGTCTTCCCGCGTGTAGCCGAAAATGTTGGCAAATACAACCGCATCTTTTACCTGACGGAGCTTCGGCAGCTTCTCATCAACGAAAGCGCGTGCTCCAATATTCTGCAATCCGATGGCATTGAGCATTCCTGCAGCAGTTTCATACAGGCGGGGTGGGGGATTACCCGCCATCGGCTCTTTCGAGAGTCCCTTTACCACCAAGCCGCCCAGCCGTTCGAGATGTACGATGTCCTCAAACTCAACGCCATAACCGAAAGTTCCGCTCGCGGCAATCACCGGATTCTTCAGCTGAATCTCTCCGATGCGCACCGACAGATCGGGAATCCGACCTTCTGTCGTCGCCATCAGATCGTGCCTTTCATGCAGAGGCGAATTGGGAAGATAAAGAACGTGGGATTAGAGGCCGCCAAGCAAAACGGAATGACGCGTTTGGGGAATGTCATCCGAGGTAGTTTACAGCCTACGAGTGGCCTCGCCCAACCCTTCGGCTCATTAGAATGACAGGGGATAAAAATTGAAACGTCAGCCTATCCTCGCAATCATCTTGTATGCAGCAATGCTCTGGGTGCTGTGGATCGGGGCTCGCCGCGCATATCCAATCGCAAATCTGAATAGCCTGTTCGTAAGCTTTGCACTGTTGCTAGCTCCCTTATGGTTCTTTGGTTTCGGAGCTGGCAGCTGGCTTAGAAACATCTTCCGCTCAAAGATGGCGCTCATCTTGGGCTCAACACCGTTGGCAGTCCCCTGGATCGTTTTTATGCTCTGGACTGGCAGAGGCCGCTGGGAACCGGGGATATGGATCTTACTTCTACATCCGCTGCTCTCGGCCCTCCTGGTTATCTGGAAACCACTCTCAAGAATGGGGTGGCAAGATTGGTTGGCGTTAGCCGCAATAGCCGCCATTTACCTGTTGCGCGTACTGGATGCTGCGTGGCCTTTTCCGGGCTCAACATTGCTACCCAAGCTCTTCGTTGCTGATCTGGTCCTATACCTCTACTGTGTGGTCCGCAAATTGGACGGCATGGGATACTCCTTCGTCCCAATAGCCGACGCATTCAAAATCGGATTACGAGAGTTCGCCTACTTCCTGCCGTTGGGAATTGGCTTAGGAATGCTACTGAATTTCATCCACTTTCACCCGAGAGTTCCCTCCCCGCTCGCCGTTGTCAGTGGGATACTGATCACCTTGTTGTTGATCGCGGTTCCAGAGGAGATGTTTTTCAGGGGAGTGCTTCAAAACCTATTGGAGACCCGATTCAGCAAGACCACTGCTCTGCTGCTGGCATCACTGCTGTTCGGTCTTTCACACTTCCACAAAGGAGCACCCTTTGGTTGGAAATATATTCTGATTGCCACAATGGCGGGAGTCTTCTATGGCAGGGCATGGCGAGCGCAGCGGCAACTCCTCGCATCCATCATTACTCATACTGCCGTGGACACCGTCTGGTCGTTGTGGTTCCGATAGCTCCAAATGAGTGCAACCAGCACTCTTTTTGATACAGTAATAGTTCTTCCATGCTTGATCTCAATTTTGTCCGTGACCACCTGCCGTTTGTCGAGGAAAAGCTGCGTCAGCGGGGCATGAATCCTGCCCAGGTTTTGAGGGACTTTCCCCAAGTTGACGCCCAGAGACGCCAAGCCATCGCTGCGGCCGAGACTTTAAAAGCGCATCGCAACAAAGTCTCGGAAGAAATCGCTAAAAGAAAAAAAGCCGGAGAGGATGCCAGCGATCTCCTTACCGAAACTAAGAACTTTCGGGAGCAGATTCAAGAACTCGAGAAGGCCGCAGAAGAATACGACGACCGGATGCAGAAAGTTCTTATAGGCATCCCCAATATCCCACATGAGAGCGTGCCTGTTGGTAACAGCGCAGACGACAATCTTGAAATCCGTCGTTGGGGTTCTCCGCCAGAGTTCGATTTCACTCCGAAGCCGCATTGGGAAATCGGAGAGCAGTTAGGAATCCTCGATCTTGAGCGTGCCGCGAAGATCACCGGTGGACGCTTTGCGTTGTACTGGGACATGGGAGCGCGCCTGGAGCGCGCGCTGGCGAACTTCATGCTCGACCTGCACACCCGCGAGCAGGGGTACACCGAAGTCTTGCCGCCCTATTTGGTGAACTCGGATTCCATGTACGGGACCGGCCAGCTTCCAAAATTTGCTTCTGACCTGTTCCGCGTTCCGCATGGCAACAAAGACCTGTGGCTGATTCCGACTGCCGAAGTTCCAGTCACCAACATATATCGCGATGAAGTGCTGGATTCCGCACGCCTGCCGGTTTCACTTACCGCTTATACGCCATGCTTCCGTAGTGAGGCTGGTTCTTACGGAAAAGACGTTCGCGGCATTATCCGGCAGCATCAATTTCAGAAAGTCGAACTGGTCAAATTTTCGCGCCCGGAAGATTCTTATGAACAACTCGAGAAGCTTACGAGCAACGCGGAAACAGTGCTGCAAAAGCTCGGCCTTCACTATCGAGTGATGTCTTTGTGTACCGCTGATATAGGTTTCTCCGCCGCGAAGACCTATGACATAGAAGTGTGGTTGCCGGGACAGCAGCTTTTCCGTGAGATTTCGTCCTGTTCCAACTTCGAATCATTTCAAGCGCGACGAGCGAATATCCGTTACCGACGTGAGGGCAAAGGAAAAACGGAATTTGTCCACACATTGAATGGGAGTGCTTTGGCTGTGGGGCGCACTTGGCTGGCCATCGTTGAAAATTATCAGCAGCCCGATGGTAGCGTGCGGATACCCGAGGCTCTAAGGCCTTACATGGGAGCGGATCGTATTACACCTAAGGAGTTCTAAATCGACCCGCCTGAGCGACTATCTAACCGATATACCATACGTTTTGCAGGATCTTTCTTGCTGATCTTCTGTTGCAGGATCAATGTTGATGATCTACATTGCCAAGACACGGAGTACACTCTAGACTTTGAGCAGGGCTGAGCTAACTACGACGAACGCGAGCGCGCCCTCCGTGCCAATGTCCGGAATCTGGCGCACAATTCGCGACTACATTCTGTGGTCTTACGAACGGGGAACGATTCAGTATGACATTATGGTCACTCTGATTCTGATCTTCGTATTCTTCTCGCCTTACTGGATCAATTTCAAAGACAAGCCCGTTCCGCACAGACCGCATCCAACCGAAGTGGTGGTTACCCCAGACGGAGATGGTGGCTTGATTTACCAGGTCGAGGGGTCGGTGGTGACCGGTCACGACGATGGAGGGGTGCGCGATGATCTGCTGCGAGTTATCGAGCCCATATCAGGCGAGGTCCGTATCCAAAGATATGAGTTAGTACATGATCGTTTCGGACGTGTGCTGAGTTATAAGGTCTGGGTACGTAGAGATTAGTGGTCTTTGTGCTGCAAACATCGTAAGGATTCGAATGTCCTTGGCGCCGAAATCTAGTATCGCAAACAAGTTATCCGTACCAGTCCATTTCATGAGAACTCCACAACTGTATCGAGCATCTTTGGTACTGATCCTGAGTGCCGTCACATCCTTTTGGGGAGCACAATCGGTAATGGCAGCTGCACCCAAGCCTTTTTCAGCGGCGGGGGCACGACCAGCGGACACTCCACAAACGAACGTTGAACTCGAGAAGGTGCTCAATCGGATGGATGCCACGGCCGCGGCCTTTCGCAGCGCGGAAGCTAATTTTGAATGGGACCAATACACAAAGGTCGTCGACGAGACCGATAAGCAAACCGGAAAAATCTACTTCCGGCGAGTGGGGAACCAAATCCAAATGGCTGCGAATATTACCAGTTCCAATGGTAGGCCTCTCGAAAAATACGTTCTCTACACCGATGGGAAGGTTCAAATTTATCAGCCCAGCATCAGCAATCAGGTAGATGAATACAGCGCAGGAAAGAACAGGGACGCGGTCGAAAGCTTTCTGGTGCTTGGTTTTGGCGGCTCTGGACATTCGATGGTCAAGTTGTACGATGTTTCATACCTTGGTCCTGACCCAGAGGTTGGTGGAGCAGTTAGGCTTAACCTGGTGCCTAAAGCCGAGAAGGTTCGCAATATGTTCGATCACATTGTTTTGTGGATCGACTTGGGTCTCGGGGTCTCCGTCCAGCAGCAGCTTTTCACCGGTCAAGGTGACTATCGCCTAGCCAAGTACTCGGATATAAAGCTGAACGCAAAAGTTCCCGACTCTGTTTTTAAGCTGAAAATGACCGGCAAGACACAGGTTGTATCTCATTAAGAGATATGCGCGGTACGATTCTTACCTTTTTCAAGAAGTTTAGGGCTGAAAAAGCATTCGAGGGGCGATATACTGCGCGTAGGGACCTTGGCTGCTCGGGGCACAGGGTGGAGAAGAGTCCGTGAAACAGTTTGCCAGACTAGGGTTGAGTTTTTATGGCTAGAGTATTCACGATTCCCGTTCCTCCCAACATTGTCGCTCGCAAAAGGCGTGAGCGTGATCCCGATCCGCGCTACGTAGACGGCCAGCGCCAGCTGGTGGAGGCGATGAGGTATCTCGCTCAGACGGATCCGGTATCCAATCGCGATGCAATCCAGCTGATTTCAGAACACGTGCGAACCCGTTTCAGGATGACAGACTCGCCGCTCATCTCGCCCACGGACTGATTCTCGGCACCGCAGCCAGTTCAGGGCTTATCGCAGCGGGCGCGAAATAATGCTGCCCCAAGCAAAATCACCATCGGATACATTTCCAGCGTGTAACGCGGCTCGGGATTCTCCAGGGTTCCTAAAAATACTGACCGCAAAATTACAAACGTGAGAAGCAGCATCATGTGAGGCAGGAAGCGTGCCTGGACCAAACCGGCGAGAGCGGCGGCGATATACAGAAGATTGATGACTCCCAGGCTGACCGCCCAAACCGACCCCATCGGAGCGTCATTGAATTCCCACCACCTCGGGTCGGATGGAAGAAGTTCTGTCCGGGGACGCAGCCACATATCCGCGACGCGCAGCACTGGGAGGTAAACATAATAACGAAGTGGATGTGCACGAATGCGATCCCTTGCTAATGTGGAGAACCGCGCGTCGAGATCAGGAGTTACGTGCAGCGCCTGATCGTAATCCGCAATTAGTTGTTCAGTTTCTTCATGTTGTTCTGCCGAATCAAAAGCTCGTCCCGGGAGTTTGGCCGAGTCGATCGTATCGCCGGGCACGGGCCAATATATTTCTTCCACTGAGGCATAATCGGCTATCCAAGTTTTCACCCAGCGATTAAACCCCATGGGAACGAATTCGTCTTCTTCGTTGGCGTAACGCGGCGCCAGAGGCTCGAAGCGGTGCATCGTGTGCAGATTGCGCAAGGTCCACGGCACAAGCGGCGCAACTGAAACTGCAGCAAAAATTAATCCCGCCCGCAAAACGGGAATATACGCGCGCCGCTCGCGGATTCGAACAATCAAGAGCCATGCCAAGTAGATTCCGATAGAGGCGAGCAGCAATCCAGCGTCCGGGCGCAGAAGGATTGCTGCTCCCACCGACAGCCCACAACCGATCCACGGCACTAATCGTCCGCGATCCAGCTCTTCCAAACCTACAATCGCTAAATCTAGAGCAAGCGTGGTGAAGAAAACCTCCAGCGTCTCCGTTAAAGCGGCCGCTGCGTACTCGGCAAGGAAGGGGCAAATTGAAGCCAGCAAGAAAGCGGCCTTGGCAGCTCGCGAAGAAATCAGACGTCGCGCGATATCGGCAATGAGGAAACAAGTGCCAATGTCCACGAACATCTGCAGGAAGAGCACGGCCCGGTAGTGCTCCACGCCGAAGATCGCGAACATAAGGGCGAGAAACGCCGGATAACCCGGCAGCCGTATGTATGTGGCAGAGATGTCATTCGCCGGACCGAGGCCATAGATTCCATGCAGGAGCCAATTCTTGGCAATGTCGCCGTAGATAAAGGAATCCGTTGTAATGCCGGGGAATCGGAAAATGAAAAAAAGCCGCAACGCGACACCCGCAAGTGCCGTCAGCAGAAAAAATCGGAAATGTTGGCGCACCAGGTTGCGCAAGAAAGCGAATATATCGTGTTTTGGCTGATCTTTACACTCGCCACTTTTGTAAAGAAGTCGGGTTCTTTTCTAAGGAGGATCGTTTGACCCCTTGTCTTTCCACGGCTTAGGATGTAAGTGGTTTATTTTTAATGGCGAATCCTGTTTTTTATGATCCCTTACAAGCCCGCTGGCGGCGGCTGCGGCGGCTTTTTGATGCGGCCGGCATTGCCCTCATCGTGTTGGTCATATTTTTCGTTTACACAGCTTTACACAACGAACCGTTGCCGGAACTTCTTCTCCAATTTCAGAAGCGCCCCTACCATGCGCTGAGAGAAGCAGAAAAGGAAAAAGC
>JAOAPG010000394.1 GCA_025462785.1 Acidobacteriaceae bacterium | reverse complement strand
AAACTACCTGGAGGATGGCGCACACGCAGCCTCGTTGCCGGTAACTATCTCGGGAGCGAAGCAGACGAATAACGGAGAGGCGGGGGCCGTTTGGACAATCGCGCGGCAAAAGGGACCAAATACGATGGTCCACCTCATCAACCTCACTGGTCTAAAAAAGCCCGAGTGGCGAGATGATGAGTTAAACGCTCCTCCCGCGCCCGTGCTGCACAACGTGCGAGTGAAGGTAGAGCTTCCTCCGCACAATGGAATGGCTGTCGGCTGGGCGTCTCCGGATATCGACGAAGGACATTGGCATCCCCTCCGGCCTGTAAAGAACGCAGCATCTGCGGACGAATACGAACTCACTATTCCCGAACTGCGCTACTGGACCGTCATCTTTTTCCAACAACAGTAGAAAAATCAGCAGGAACTTGTGATCATGAGAAAAATCGCCTTAATTTTAGCCTTCATGGCCGGGTCCTATTCAATGTCAGGGCAGAACGTCATGTATAAGTCGTCAAAATATGCCGTGTCATCGGATGGCGTGACGGAAGGTCCCTACTCGGCATCAGCGGTTTCGTCCACGGAACTCCATTCGAATTATCCCACCGCAAAGCGAGAGGCGGACGGAACCGCACGCTGGCGCCTTCAATCCGACATTTCGAGTTATCCGCAGCTCCGCTCGGATTATTTACTGGTGGACGCCCTCTACAACCTTTCTCTCGACGAACTGCACTTGGATGTCCGCCCCGATCAGGCTTTCATGGCGGGAGCAAAATGGGATGGCGTATGGACCCGCGACATCAGTTACAGCATTCTCCTTGCCCTCGCTGCAGTAGAACCAGATGTGGCAAAGCGCAGCCTGCTTGCGAAGGTAAAGCGCGACCGGATTGTGCAGGACACGGGAACGGGAGGCTCATGGCCAGTTTCGACGGACCGCATGGTCTGGGCGTTGGCCGCATGGGAAGTTTACGAGGTAACCGGCGACCGCGACTGGCTGAAGCGCAGCTTCGAGATAGTTAGCAAGTCAGCTGCTGACGACGAAAAAGTTATCTTTGCGCACAACACCGGGCTGGTGAATGGGGAATCTTCTTTCATGGATTGGCGCGAGCAAACCTATCCTGCATGGATGGACCCGGTTGATATCTATACCTCGCAGGATATGGGAACGAATGCAGTCCACTATCAGACATACCGAATTCTGGCGGAGATGGCAAAACAGCTGGGCCAGCCAGCCGAACGCTATGCTCATGTGGCTGATCAGATTCGTTCGTCGATCAATCAATGGCTCTGGCTGAAAGGGTCAGGCTACTACGGGCAATACCTCTATGGGCGCAATAATCTCACCTTGTCGCCGCGTTCAGATGCGCTGGGCGAGGCTCTGTCCGTTCTCTTCGACATCGCTACGCCCGAGAATCAGGATCGCATCTTGCAATCGGTTCCGGTTATGGAGTACGGCATTCCCTGCGTTTATCCGCAGACTGTTGGTATTCGTCCTTACCACAACGATTCGGTCTGGCCGTTCGTGGAGGCATTTTGGGGTTTAGCCGGTGCAAAGCGCCAGAACGACGCCATCGTCCTGCAGAGTTTCGCTAGCATCTATCGGGCTGCTGCGTTGTTTCTTACAAATAAAGAAAACATGGTGGCCAGTACTGGCAGCAACGCGGGTACGCAGATCAAATCCTATCGCCAGCTATGGAGCGTTGCGGGAAATCTGGCGCTCGTCTATCGCATCCTGTTTGGTATGAAGTTCAGTACGGTTGGTTTAACTCTTCAGCCGGTAATTCCTGCAGAACTCAACGGACAGTATGTCCTGAGCAACTTTCACTATCGTAATGCTGTCCTGACTCTCCGAATCCAGGGGCACGGTTCCAGTATTAAATCCTTCAAGATCGACGGTCGTGCAGCAAAACCACTGGTCGAGCCGGACCTTGCTGGCAAGCATGAAGTTGAAATTCAAATGGTGCCGGACCACTCACCTGCGACGTCCGCTCGCATAGTGAACGATGCCGTTGCCCCTGCGACACCTACGGTGCATCTCGCCGGCGGTTCCATTACTTGGTCTGCAGTGCAGGATGCGGAAAAGTATCACATCTATCGCAACGCGAAGCTTGCCTCTACAACTTCGGAACTTATGTTCGCTATGTCCGAAACGCAAGCGGCCGAGTACCAGGTCTCAGCCGTGGATGGACAGGGCCGAGAATCGTTTCTGAGTGAGCCGGTAGAAATAAATTCCGAAGCGATCATCGTACGCGCAAACGAGGCCGCCGAAGAACGAATCGCGGGCGGTCCGCCTGGGGCCAGCCGTTTGCGAGCAACCAGAGCCGAGAATGAAGACGCAATTCAGCTGGATCGGGACCAACTCGCGAAGTTTGCCCTGGAGGTAACCGTGCCTGTTGCAGGGCGCTTCGATATTAAATTCCGCTATGCCAACGGGAGTGGCCCTATCAATACGGATAATAAATGCGCAATCCGCACGCTTTTTGTGGACGGCCAGCGAGTGGGCGCGATCGTGATGCCACAAAGGGGAGAGATGCAATGGTCAAATTTTGGATTCAGCAGTGTGCAATCGGTTGATTTGAAGAGAGGACGGCACGTCGTCGAATTGCGATTCGAGCCCGAGGACCAGAACATGAATCAGGACGTAAACCGCGTCCTGCTGGACTCGGTCCATCTGCAATTGCATCCCTAAGCCGCGTCGGTTCGCAGTCGGGCCTGTTAAGCCCAAACCTGAAACGCTTCGTTCCGGGAGATCTCCTGCGTCGCGCCGACCCTTGATCCATTGTTCAAATCCGCGCTCGTCAACTCCAAGCGCACACTGAAGCGCGATGCGGCTCATGTATCCTGATCACTCAAGCCTTTCTTCGATGCGACCCGAGCAGCCTAGCGCTTGTTTTGTCCATAAGCTGCTGGTCTACCGAAGTCAAAGTGAAAGATCCTTTACGTCTTTTTCATTGGCAACGCATGTCTCGCGCCTGGATCAACCAGGTAGTGTTCTACTTGGGAGCTACACTCTGCGTGGGCTTGTCGTAGGCACTGGGAATGATCCCTTTCCCCTCCTTTATTACATAAAAGCGGTCGACCGAAAGCGATGGAAAATGCTCAACAACGCGGCTGGGCCAATGAATTTCGAGGTCGTCAATTTTTGTGCTTTCGCCAAGGCCAAAATGGATCCGTTGGTCGTTCGAGGACGCATAGCTACCCCCGCTTAACACATCCCCGCGACGTCTCACGCCATTCGCGCGTAAATAAACTGCCGTGCCGACGGCATCTCGCGGACTGCTGGTGCCGCCAATGAGCTTTATTCCAAGCCAATGATTTTTCTCTGGACTGAGGTTGCGAAGAAGGACTGGCGGACCTTCCAGCTGATTGATCACAACATCCATCTTCCCATCATTAAAAAGGTCGCCGAAAGCCGCGCCCCGACCTGTGATCACGGCGGCCAGACCAGTACGGTTCACTGCCGGCACCACTTCAAACTTTTGCCCTTTCAGGTTATGGAAAAGCAATGGCCGTTGCGCGAATGTGGTGCCCCATGCACTACTGTCGACTGCAGGATAGACATGACCGTTTGCCACAAACAGGTCTTGCCAACCGTCATTGTCGTAATCCAGGAAACCAGTACCCCATCCAAGGAAAGGTATGGTCACTTCCGCAATTCCCAACTGATAGCTAAAATCCGTGAAGCTAGCATTGCCATCGTTTCGGTACAGCGGGTTGTAATCGTCAGAGAAAACTGTGTTGTAGAGATCAAGCAGCCCATCATTACGATAGTCGCCCACGGCAATTCCCATGGAAGCGGTTTCACGGCCATTTTCGTTAAGCGCATAACCCGAAACGTAACTAGCGTCTTCGAAGGTGCCGTCCCCTTTGTTGAGGTAGAGGTAGTTCGGAGTGGAATCGTTGGCGACTGCCAAATCCACTTTGCCGTCATTATTTAGGTCAGCGAATACGGCTGTGAGCCCGTAATAAGCGTTCGGATCACTTACTCCTGCTTTCTCGCTAACGTCTGTGAAAGTTCCATCGCCGTTGTTGTGGAACAGGTGATCTTTCTCGCCTTTTAGTCCCCGAGGACCGCACATGACATCGACCCCGCGAAACTGACAACTAGCGGACGCTACTTCTTTTGAGGCCGGGAGCGGCGGATGTTCGAGATCATAGTGAACATAGCCGGGGACGAAAAGATCCAAACGGCCGTCGCCATCGTAATCGCCAAAGCTTGCGCCCGCCGACCAATTACCCAGTGTCACTCCAGCTTTGTCGGCTACATCGGTGAACGTACCATCATGATTGTTATGGTAGAGACGATTCTTGCCGAAGTTGCTCACGTAGATATCCGGCCAGCCGTCGTTGTCGTAGTCGCCGACCGCCGCACCGAAACCCCATCGGTCGTTAGTTACCCCGGCTTGTGCGCCAACATTCGTAAACGTGCCGTCGTGATTATTGTGGAATAACGCTGCATGGGGCGGCGTGCATTTGCCGGAAATGGCGTCGTAGGTGGACCCGTTTACCAGATAAATGTCCAGCCAGCCGTCGTTGTCGTAATCTAGCAAGGCTACGCCCGAACCCACAGTTTCCAGGATGAACTTCTTCTCGGGTGTACCCATCGTGTGCTGCCACACTGTGAGGCCAGCTTCCGCAGCAACATCTCGAAAAACTATAGGTCCCTTATCCACAAAACCACCGGCAGTAATAGGCCGCTTTTGGTTGTCGAGTACAGGTGCGTGCGCGCCAGCTGTCGACATGCCTCCTGGTGATGGTGACGACTGAACCGCATGGGCATCAGCTTGCGAGTTTTGGGCGTGGCTTGTCTGTCCAGCCACTAAAGATGAAACCCCGATCAGCAATGCTGAGCACACGCGAGCCCGTAACTTTGTTAGCGGGAATATAGAACGTTCTAGCACCGTAGACTCTCCGCTGCCGGCAGCTCGGTGCAGAGTAGTAATGCTGGGGTTACCTGGACAGCACAAGTGGGTCGGCGGCCGGAAATGTCGTGGCAGTAGACATCGGCACGGCGGGCACTTTCTCGGAGAACACGATAAAAGACGGGAGCTGGATTGGTATCTCTGGCGAGAGGGGACCGAGCAGCTTTACGATTCAAAACAGTAGCGTCCAAGACGTGGATTATACAATCGTCTCGCAGCAGTCGGGTGTGTCAAAATCCGCGTATTCTCCCTTGCGGATAGTTCGTTCTCGTTCCGGATTAGCCTCCGGGTGACAACCCGCAACTTGACATCGCCCTGGTGAACAACTACTCAGTGGGCTAGCTTCGGATTCCAAATATCTCAGGTGCGGGCTTTGCGCACAGACACAAAACAGAGAAACCTATCACTTTGATGTTTTCGAATACCAATCCAGAATTTGTTCGCCATTCCAATGCAGGACGCCCTCTGCCTTCGCAATATGGTCATATATAGACTCGTGGTACTTGATCATGAATGGTTGACCGCTTATGTAGGGATGAATGGCGATGGCCATAATCTTCGTCCTGTTCTCACTCTCTTTATATAGACGATCGAAGGCGTCAATACATTTGGTCGCCCAACAAGCTGCTTCATGATGATGAAAGTTTGAGTGGAATCCTGGCGAAAAGTAATTCCGGCAGCTTGGCGAATATTTGTGTAGCTAATGGGCGAGCCTTGCTTGGTTGGAATTTCTGCCGCATGAGCTCTTGCGATTAAGCCCATCCCTGCGCTCAGCATTACAATTACGAAGCATGCCGTTTTGAGAGTGAGCATCATGCAGATATCTGTTCTTTTCCCCATTTTCAATTGCCAAGCGCGCCTTAAGCTGTACTTCATTAGCACTTTGTCACTTGCCAGGCCAAAGTTCTAATGGCTGCGAGGTTCTTCTGGCGCGCTAGCCGAATGCTCATTCTACGTTCGCCAAACTGCTGTGTGCTACTATGACCACCGCCATTAACATACACGGATCAGGTGTTTTCTTGCTTATAGTTCGTGAAGAAGGGAAGAACAGCGGAACTGAAGTTATGCAAATGTACGTGCTGGGAGTGGATGTAGGCACAGGGGGTACTCGCGCTCTGATCATGAATGAGCAGAGCCGCATAGTCGCATCGGCTATTGAGGAGCACGAAGCATTTGTATCGCCCAATATCGGTTGGGCCGAACAGCGACCGGAAGACTGGTGGCGAGCCACTAAGCTCGCAATTCGCAAAGCCCTTGCCAATGGCGAACTGCGTGGCGAGCAGATTTCCTGTGTCGGCTTCTCGGGACAGATGCATGGAGCCGTGATGCTCGACAACTCCGGTGAAGTCGTCCGTCCCGCGCTGATTTGGTGCGATGTTCGTACTGAAAAGCAATGTAAAGACCTCACCGAACGAATCGGTGGAGAACTACTTATTCGGCTCACATGCAATCGCGCTCTTCCTAACTTCACGCTCACAAAACTTCTATGGACCCGAGAGAACGAACCTGAAAATTGGACGCGCGTTCGTTCGATCATGCTTCCCAAAGACTATGTCCGCTTTCGTCTAACTGGCGAACGAGCGACAGATGTAGCGGATGCTTCCGGAACGCTGATGCTGGATGTGGCGAAACGCGATTGGTCGAGCGAGGTTTTGGAGGCAGGGCAAATCGATCGATCCATATTGCCACACTTGTATGAATCGACCGAAATCTGCGGGAAAATTTCCGCAGCGGGCGCTGCCGATACAGGATTAGTCGTGGGAACGCCGGTTGTTGCCGGGGCCGGAGATCAAGCCGCGGGAGCCCTGGGCATGGGCATCGCTCGCCCGGGATCAGTCAGTGCAACCATTGGAACATCCGGAGTTGTTTTTGCTGCGACCGATTGTCCCGCTCTTGATCCGCAGGGGCGCTTACATACCTTTTGCCATGCAGTTCCAAGCCGTTGGCATGTGATGGGAGTGACTCAGGCTGCCGGCCTTTCTCTGCGATGGTTTCGCGATCGTTTCATGAATGGTTACATAGAAGACCGTCGCAATCCATACGAACAACTTACCGCCGAGGCCTCAACTGTTGCAGCTGGAGCAGACGGACTGCTTTGGGTTCCCTATTTGATGGGCGAGCGCACGCCACACTTAGATCCCAATGCCCGCGGTGCTTTGATTGGCCTGACTGCATCCCATACACGAGCTCACGTCGTAAGGGCCATTATGGAGGGAGTAGCTTTCAGCTTGAAAGATAGCTTCACGATCTTCCACGAAATGAATGTCCCCGTGACAAGTATTCGGCTGGGCGGAGGAGGAGCGCGCTCGATACTGTGGCGACAGATTCAAGCGGATGTGTATGCGCACGAAGTCGAAGTACTAGAGGCCGAGGAGGGAGCCGCATTTGGCGCCGCCATTCTCGCGGGCGTGGGGGCGAAGATCTGGCCTTCTGCAGATGCGGCTTGCGATTCAGTGGTGCGAGTTCGCGATCGCGTGCAGCCAAATGACGTAAGCGTTCCGGTGATGGCGGCCAACTATGCTGCATACCGACGGATATACCCTGCAATGAAATCGATCTTCTGTGCTTGATTGTTTCCAGATTAGCGAAGATGAAGGGAAGCTCTATGACGAGCAGTGGGCAATATCAACCAAAACCAGAACATAAATTTTCTTTTGGACTGTGGACGTTGGGGAATCGTGGGCGCGATCCGTTCGGTGATGCCGTGCGTCCACCTATTTCTCCCGTGGACATCGTTTCCATGCTGGCGGAAACAGGAGCATGGGGTGTGAACTTGCACGATAACGACCTGGTTCCGATCGATGCGACTTACGCTGAGCGCGACCGCATTGTCTGCGACTTTAAGAAGGCTTGCGAGACAAATGGAATCACTGTTCCTATGGCGACAGTATCTCTCTTCTTTCATCCAGTGTTTCGCGATGGGGCTTTTACGGCGAATGATCCAGAAGTGCGCGCCTATGCATTGCAGAAAACTATGCGCGCTATGGATCTCGGAGCAGAGCTCGGCGCGAAGATTTTCGTGCTATGGGGCGGACGTGAAGGTGTTGAGACCGATGCATGCCGTCGCGCCGACGAAGCAGTCAAACGTTTGAGAGAGGCCGTGAATTATCTTTGCGAATACAGTATTGATCGTGGGTATGGATACAAGTTTGCCATGGAGGCCAAACCCAACGAGCCTCGGGCAGATATTTATATGGCTACCACAGGCCATTACCTCGGTTTTATTCCCACTCTCGAGCATCCCGAGATGGTGGGTGTAAACCCTGAAGTCGCGCACGAGCAAATGGCAGGACTGAACTTCATGCATGGAGTGGCCCAGGCCTGGGAGTGCGGAAAGCTTTTTCACATCGATCTAAACGACCAGATGCCAGGACGTTACGACCAGGATTTGCGCTTTGGTTCGGCGAACGTGAAATCGACGTTCTGGCTGGTCAAGTTCTTAGAAGATGTCGGATATAACGGTCCACGTCACTTCGATGCGCATGCCTATCGTACGGAGGATTACGACGGCGTGAAGGACTTTGCGCGTGGGTGCATGCGCACTTATTTGATTCTGAAAGAAAAGGCTAGCCAGTGGAATGCAGACAAAGAGATTCAATCCATTCTCAATGAGATCACGCCGCCCCGTAACGGCACTCCTGAGGTCGGGCACTATTCAGAGCAGGGCTCTGCGGCATTGTTGGCTCACTGTTTTGACAAGGACGCGATGGCGAAAAAGCGTTTGCCATACGAACGTCTGGACCAGTTAACGATTGATCTCATCACGGGAACTCGCTGAGGTCACTGGTGTTTCTGCCTTGAAATGCCTTTCGGCGATTGCTCAGGTCAGCATGCTCCTACTTCGGAGCGCCGAGAACAGCAGTGGTTCGAGGATTGCGCGAATTTTAGAATTTGCGTATCCCGCCCAACTCACTTCGCTGTCCAGATCCAGTGGAGCATTCAATGAGTTCCCAGCTTCATTTGTGATTAGCACTCCAGCTTCGCGGGCGATCAATTCGGTGCAGACATCATAGGGATGACAACAAAGCCCTGAGACTAGTCCTCGTTCTAGGAGAATAGTGCGAAGTAAGGGACGAACGTCCGCTATGAATCGATCATGTCCCATGATGAGCTCATAGAGCTGCCCACCGGTTGAGAGATACTGGTCTTCGAAGGCATAGGCCTTACCTGCCCGACTCACACCTCCAGCGCCGAAGATGATCTCATCATCGATTGCAGCCAAAACGTCTTTTCCTCCCGAGAAAAAGCGTGATATAGAACAAAAACCATGTGCGAGGTCTGCCGCTGTGGATGGTTTCACCACAAGACACTGGCTTTCTCCTGTAATCCGATTGAAGCGTTCGCCTTGCGCGCCTTTTGCGCGCATCGCCCACAGCGTGTCGCATAAATGCTGCTTTACCAATGGAATCTCGCTTTGCACTGCCAAATCTATGTCGACAAGATTGGTGTTCTCCCCATGGTTAGGCGCAACGCCGGTAAGTATCCATGCACTTCTCTTCTGATACATCAGGCAGCGGGTTCCATCTACGGGGTCAGCAATTACCCGCAGGGCGGCTTCAGTTTCGCTGGTACCAGGCGGCAGTGTAATTTTGCCGCCGCTCAAGCCTTCTGCGATCAGAACCAGTGGAAACTTATGCGCGATTTTTTGTTCGAATAACTCTACTAGTAGTTGCTCGCTGACCCGGTCGACGCCGTAAATAGTGTCTCCGGCACCGTCGTCCACAACTTGAGAAAGCTCGCCATGAGACGACTCCTCGCACGCTCCAATTACCGCGGCACGGATTTCCGCATGGATCGCACGAATTTGTCCGATCAGCCATTCCGAGTTAGGTAACGAAATAATGCCTTTTCTATCCGAATCTAATCTGTTTCCTTTGCCGAGCCCACTTTGTTTCATCGCTCCCCTTAGCTCTCATCCAAAGCGATCCGGATTTTTCTTTGGAGCCTGAACGATTTTGCTAGGCTCCTCTAACGAAACTCCTTGACTCGCTGCTTAATATGTGGTCTGTTACTTTCTAACATATTGCATGGTGAATTCTAACAACTCATCGATTCTTTCTGCTTCGCGAGAAAGGCAGAATGAAATCCTCCTTTTGCTAAAGGAGAGAGGAAATGCGTCGATTGCAGAGATAACGGCTCAATTTGCGGTCTCGGAGATGACCGTCCGCCGCGTCCTGCGCAAACTGGTGGATGCTGGCCTAGTGATTCGAACACCTGGAGGGGCCATGGCCGCGCCTTCCGGGTCCATGGAAAAGACCTTTGTGGAGCGGTCTCGAAAAATGGCCGGAGCAAAAGATGCGCTCGGTCGCGCCGCTGCCAAACTGGTCAAAGAGGGCGAAACCGTCCTCATGGATTCCGGCACCACGACGCAGTACATTGCGCGCTATATGGCTCCGCATCGCGATGTGACGGTAATTACGGGGTCTTTAGCGATCCTTGAGGAATTGGCAGGCAGTGAAGGAGTGCGTGTGCAGTTAACGGGCGGAGTCTATCGCCGGGTGAGTCATGACCTGAGTGGAACCGCCATGATCGATACCCTGGAGAATATTCACTCCGACAAAGTTTTTTTTGGAGCAGCGGCACTCTCATTTCATAAGGGGGTCATGAATTATGACTCAGCGATGCCGCGTGCGTTCCTTCGAGCGGGAAAACAGCGAATTCTGGTATTGGACAGTAGCAAGGTAGGGAAGGAGGCGGTCTATCGCCTCTGTTCGGTGGAAAGTTGTGATCTTGTCATCACGGACAACGGAGTGAAGCCGTCTGATTTGATAAAACTTCGGAAATTGACGAGTGTCCTAGTGGCGGAATAGCAGCAAATAGTTGACGAGGAATTGAAGACCGATCCCAAGGGAGCCCTTTCATGCGGAAGTCAGTAGCTTTAGCCACCGTTCTTCAGGCCGTGTTGTGTACGGTAGTTTCGGCACAAATCAATACAGGAAAGATCTCCGGATACGTGACTGACTCAACCGGGGCGGCCCTCTTCGAGACATCAATTATCGCTAAGAACGATGCGACCGGACTGGTAACCACGGGCACCAGTACCGAAACAGGAGAATACCTGGTCAATTTCCTGCTGCCCGGTACCTATCACGTGGCCATTGAGAAGACAGGTTTTCAAAGACTCGTCCAAACAGAGGTCGTCGTAAATGCTGGCGGCATTACCCGCATTGACGTGCAGTTGCGCCTAGGAAGCATCCAGCAAGCTGTGGAGGTGGTGTCAAACTCAATTGAAGTTGAGACGAACACGTCAGAGTTGTCGCAAAATTTCAGTCACAAACAAATCGACAATCTGCCAAATATCGACCGCAATCCGCTTTTCCAAATGAATCTAATGCCTGGTGCTAACAACGACGTAGGGAGCGGCAATTATGGCTCAAACGGTGCAGAAGACGGATCAGCCATTGGACAAACCAGGCCTCAACTCGCTTCTATCGGCGGTGTCGATGCAAACGCAAATACTATTTACGTCGAAGGAATCTATAACCGCGAGCCCCAAAATGCGTACATCGGGATCACGCCGCCAATCGAAGGAATTCAGGAGGTTCAGGTCTACACCGGTAAGTACAACGCCGAGTTTGGTTTTTCTGGAAGCGCGGTCGTAAACATTGTTACCAAATCAGGAGGAAACGATCTCCACGGAGCAATTTTCGAATATCTGAGAAACGGAGCGACTGATGCCGCCGCGTATAACTTCACGGGCAGCAACCAACCGCTACCGAAAACACTATTCCAGAGAAACCAGTTCGGAGCGGCGCTAGGCGGTCACATCATAAAGGACAAGCTGTTCTTCTTCGGGGACTATCAAGGCACCATCTTTCATAAAAACGTTCCCAATATCACCACAGTGCCTACGACAAAGATGATGGCTGGCGACTTCTCGGAGTTGTACAACCCTTCTCTTGGTCTCGATAGCGCTGGAAACACTTATGGCCAGCTGTATGATCCTCACTCGCGACAATTTGATTCTCAAGGCAATGTAATTAGCGCCACTCCTTATGCCGGGAACATTATTGACCCCAGCGTCTGGGATCCGGCGGCTAAGGCGATGAACGCTGCCCACATTTTTGGTACTCCCAATCTTCCGGGCATCAGCAATAACCTTCTCTATCTAGGCCGGAATCGGCAGACTGCACACCAAGGAGACGGTCGTCTGGATTTCGCGAGAACCAGCCGCGACCGGATCTTTTATCGCTATTCGATGCTCGATGCAGTGAGTGATAATTCGACGAACATAAATGAATTCTTCCAGGACGGGAACACGGATTCCAAGACGCTCAATCAGAATATGCAGTTGTCTGATCTGTTCTCATTGAGTGCAACCAAGATGAACGAGCTTCGCCTGGGCTACAGCCGGACAAACGTTAAGACAAGCAATAAGAGCTTGGGACAGGATTGGAACAATCTGTTTGGTATTCCCAACGGGAATCTCGAAACAGCGGCAACACGCGGTTTGGCGGAAATCAATCTGTCGCCCCTTCACTCGATTTCGCAGCCTGACTGGGTTGGTTACATCGTGAGCAACACAATCTCGGTAACAGACAATTTCACCTTAATCAAAGGGCATCACAATATCAAATTCGGAACCAACCTCAACCACATAGAAGATACGTCAGCGGACACGATCGGAGGCGACAATCCGCGAGGAGCGTTGACATTCGATCCTGCGATGACTTCTTATGATGGCAAGAATGTAAATCCTTACGCGTATCCCAGTTTCCTGCTGGGAACCATGACCTCCAGTGCAAGAGGACATTTCGTTGGTCCGGCGCCTTACCAAACTTACTGGCAAAACGCCTGGTATGCGCAAGACGACTTCAAGGTGTCGCCCTCACTCACATTGAATCTGGGATTACGCTACGAGCTGGTAAGCCGGCCAATTGAGCACTCTAATCGCGAATCCAACTGGGACACGCGAACCAATCAGCTCGTCGTGGCAAGTAGTTCGAATCGCAGCCCCGGCCTGGGTTTGGATAAGAATGACTGGGGTCCGCGTGTCGGCTTTGCCTGGTCGCCGGACCGTGGGAAGACGAGCCTTCGTGGCGGTTACGGTATTTCGTACTGGATGGCGTATTGGAGCGGTCCGCTCACAGTCCTCGGACTGACGTATCCAAACTACGCGAAGGAAGCGTTTGTGACTCCCAACAGTCTCACGCCGTCATTGCAGCTCTCAACGAATGGCATTCCGCTCGCGAATGCGCAGTACGATTCCTCTGGAAAGCTGATCCTTCCGGCCAACGCAGTGATTCGCGGCGCTGATTACAATTGGAAGAACCAACGTGTTGATCAGGCCACGCTTAACTTAGAGCGCGAGATTCGCCCAGGATTGATCGTGGATATCGGATATCTCGACGTTCGGGGTCTGCACAATAACCATTCGCGCAATATCAACCAAGCTCCGCCTCAGCCAGCAAATGTCGATTACAACCTTAGCCGCCCCCTATACGGCCAATACCCTCAGCTTGGAGATATTCCAGTTTCGTTCTCGCAGGCAAGCACAAATTACGATGCAGTGACCGCCCGAGTTACTGGCTACGTCAATAAATACATTTTTGTTAATGCCAGTTACGCACATGGGAGAAGCTTTTCGAATGGAAACAATCTGGACCTAAGCAACATTAATCAGTATTACGGACCGACTCAGCAGGATATTGCGCACATCTTCAACTCAGAAATGATATTCGCGTTGCCTGTTGGGCGGGGACAACCGGTGCTGGGTAGTGTCAGCCGATTGGTGAACGCATTTGTTGGTGGGTGGCAGTATTCCGGATTAGTCCACATTCGCAGTGGCACCCGGTTCGATGTAACCTCGCAGTCGCAATCTCTGAACAACGGACAGACTAATCGCGCCGATCGAGTCGGGAATGGGGAGATTTCCAATCCCACGATTCATCATTGGTTCAACACTGCTGCCTACGTCGATCATACCCAGCCGTTGACGTATGGAACCGCAGGAATAAACCAACTACACGCCGATGATCAAGTCCAGCTAGATTCTTCCATTTCCAAATATTTTCGAATCACTGAAAGACAGCAAGTCGAGTTTCGTGCGGATCTCTTCAATACCTTCAATCACCCAGACTTCAATGCGCCGGATTCTCTTGTCGGTAGCGCTACAGAGGGACAAGTCTTTTCGACTTCGGTGGATCCACGGAGGCTTCAATTTGCGTTGAAGTACTCCTTCTAAGAAAAGAGTGGACAGACCCCGGGCGTGTTCGACCCGGGGTCTAATGCCTGCAACAAAACAACGGGACGTAAAAAGGCGTACTTGCAAACTAATAAGCCACGAATGCTCATTATCGGTGCACGCGGTTTCCTGGGAACTTACCTCGCGCGGGGCGCGGCGGAAGCCTATGAGGTCATTCGCGGTAATCGTGTTGCGCCAGTGGAACCGGGACACATCGCCATCGACATCACGGATCGGCAAAGCGTTCGCTCGGCATTTGAGCAAACGAAGCCGGATATTGCAGTCTTACTAGCCGCCTTGTCGGATATTGACGTGTGCGAAAAAGATCGTGAACGAGCTTTGGCTGTTAATCTGCACGGCGCGGAACATGTGGCCAGGGCCGCGGCGCAGACTCATGCCCGATTTCTCTACACGTCATCCGCCGCCGTGTTTGACGGGCGTAAACATGGGTATACAGAAGACGATCCGCCAACGCCCCTGAGCTTTTATGGGGAGACCAAAACACGGGCAGAAGCTGCAATTCAAACTTTGATACCTTCAGCTATCGTTCTACGATTCGGATTGGTCGTCGGCTTTGCTGGAAAAGCCGGGACCAATGCCATGCTCGACAACCTAGTGCAACGCTGGAGCGTGGGCACTCCAACTTTACTTCCAGACTTCGAATTCAGAAATCCAATTGACGCCGCGACTCTGAGCCGGTTCATGCTCGAGCTTCTCGAAAAGGAAAATATTAGCGGCATTTTTCATGTGGGAGCAACCGAATCTATCTCAAGGTACGAACTCGGAGTCATGCTTGCGGCGCGTGCGGGGCATTCCGGTGGTTTGGTGCGCCCGCAAAAAGAACCAAGCCCCGGGCGAGCGCCCCGGGGTGCGGATCATTTTCTTTTGACTCACAAACTTAAAGCGATTTGTGACAACAGCATTCCAACCTGCAACGAGGTTATCGAAAGGTGTTTTCAATGAAGTTGCCCAAGGCATTGTATGAGCTGGAGTTTAGTCACGGCTCATCCTATGGAGAAGAGGAAAAAGCAGCGATACTAGAAGTGCTGGATGCGAATGCTCCTTCTTGCGGATCGAAAGTCAAACAATTCGAAGAAGCATTTGCGGAATATTGTGGAACGTCTTATGGCTTAGCCGTCACCTCGGGAACAACCGGACTCCAATTGGCAATGATCGCCGCTGGCGTTGGACCAGGCGATGAAGTCATCACTACACCTTTAAGTTGGATTTCAACTGCGAACGTAGCTGCCGCACTAGGTGCAAAGGTGGTCTTTGCCGACATTGACCCCTGCACCTTGAACATCGATCCTGCTCGGGTCGCCGAAAAGATTACCGATCGCACCAAGGTGATCCTTCCCGTCCATCTTTATGGCCAGTGCTGTGACATGGATGCGCTCAATGAACTAGCCCAGCCACGCGGCATAGTTGTCGTCGAAGATGCGGCCCATGCAGCGGGAGCCGAATACAAGGGACGCAAAGCAGGCACGTTGGGTGATATTGGGGTCTTCAGCTTTCATCAGCAAAAGAATATGGTCACGCTAGGTGAAGGGGGCATGATTACCACAAATAGTCGATCCCTTTACGAGCGAGCTTTGTCGTATAGATCACTTTGTTGCCGCACTTACGATCCCAAAGGCAAGTATTTGCCAATAGATGAGAGTTTGCACCCAATGGGCAAGAAATATTGGTATTTGGATTTCGACAACATTGGGTTTAACTATCGGATGACCGACATTCAAGCTGCGGCGGGTCTGGAGCAATTGAAAAAGCTAGACAGCTGGAATAAACGTCGTATCGAAATCGCGAATATTTACAGCAATCGCTTGCGAGGGATTAAAGGACTTCGGTTGCCGTTTGTTTCGCCTCATGTAAAGCACGTGTTCCATGTGTATTGCGTACTAGTGGAACCGGAGTCCCGTCTTTCCAAAGAAGACTTCATGTGGGAACTCTACACGAAAAAGTTTATTAAGCCGTGGTCTCACTACATGCCCATTCATTTGACTACTGCTTATCGCAACCTCGGACATAAACATGGTGAATGCCCTGTAGTGGAAAAGTTGTTTCAGCAGTACGTGAGTCTGCCAATTCATCCAAGAATGAGTGAGGAGACGGTTGAATATGTGACGAATTCCATTCGGGAGCTTGCGTGAGTCATTTCGAAAACGAAGTGAACAACCAACGTGCTGAGGGACGGTTCTTCTCGCAAAAGCTTCCCGTGTTCATCGCAAGGGCACCTGGACGGCTCGATCTGATGGGTGGCAACGTAGATTACACCGGCGGCATTGTTTTTCAGGCAACAATTCGTGAGGCTACATGGGCCGCGGTACAACTCCGGAGGGATAATCAGATTGTTTTTTTGAATCCCCAGATGCGAGAACGTGGCTGGAAGGAACAAGTCGAGTTCGATTATGCGGCATTGCGGGATGAAGCTGGAGTCAGAAGTTTGGTAAATCAATCTCCAGATGTTCGCTGGACGGCTTACGTGTTGGGGATCTTCTACTTCCTCCGAAATCGCTACCCCGAGCGTGTCAAGTCCGGCGCAAATGTCTATATCCACTCAGAAGTGCCGCTTAATAAGGGAGTCAGCTCATCCGCTGCCATCGAGGTCGCGGTGATGAGGCCCGCTTCAGCAGCATATGGCATTGATTTGAACGGCGTCGAGTTGGCGGAAGCTTGCCAGTGGGTGGAAAACGTTATTGCCGAGTCAGCTTGCGGAATCATGGACCAGGCTGCATCGGTTCTGGGCGATGAAGGCTATGTCTTGCCACTGCTGTGTCAGCCGTGTGTTCCTCTGCCATTGGTGCGCTTGCCGGAAGCTTTGCAATGTTGGGCAGTTGACTCGGGAGTCAGCCATGCCGTGACCGGGATCGAGTACGAAGCAGCTCGCGCAGCCACATTCATGGGTTTCAGGATGATTTGTGATTGGGAGAATCTCGAGCTCGCGCTGGATGAGAGTGGTCGCATTCCGCGATACGTCGACTCGAAGTGGAATGGCTATGTGTCAAATATCAGTCCTTCACTCTTTCGCTCACGTTACGGGCACAAGTTACCCGAAAGAATTTCGGGGTCCGACTTCCTGGCGAAATCCAAGACGCATTGCGATCCCTTCACTGCGATCCGCCCCGAGGTGAATTACCGTGTGCGAGATTGCACGCGTTATGCGATCGAAGAAAATCAGCGCATTCAGTTATTCATCGAACTTGCCCGCAGTGCGCAAGGCAATTCAATAAAAGAAGTATTCCGGTTGATGGGGGACCTGATGTACCAGTCGCATTGGTCCTACAGCGAATGTGGATTGGGAAACGAAGCTACTGATCTTTTGGTGGAGTTTGTTCGCGAAGAAGGAGTCGAGAATGGACTGTTCGGGGCGAAAGTAACCGGTGGCGGCGCAGGTGGAACAGTAGCAGTGCTGGGATGCAAAGGCGCGGATAAAGCGTTCCGCCGGGCGGTGCAGCGCTATGCCGAAGCGCGTGCCTATGAGCCCTACGTATTCGAAGGAAGTTCGATGGGCTCAGATCGATTTGGATTGCGTAAACTGGAGGCAATCGCTTGAGTACTGTTCCCATCGCCTCCCCAGTTTCTTCTCCAAGCCGCACAGCGTGGAATTTTCTGCTGCTAGCGCTCGCCTCACTGATGTGGTCAGCGCAGGGAACAGCCATCAAAGTGCTTGATCGGCATCTCGGTCCAATCGCAATCACTTTTCTGCCGTTCTACGTGACCACAATACTTTTTCTCCCGCTTTTATGGCGAATGCGGCAAATAAATCCGAATGCAGGAAAACCTTCAGGAAGTGACTGGGGGAAATTCATTGTCGCCGGAATCGCTGGTCAGGTGTTGGCACAACTAGGAATGACCTGGGGAGTGAGCAAGTCACTGGCGTCGAATGGCGCAATACTGAATTTATTGATTCCGGTGATCAGCGCCGTGCTCGCGTCCTTCATGCTGAAGGAACGAATTACGCGGCTGCGAGTTGCGTCACTGGGAATCGGCTTGATTGGGGTCGTTCTGTTATCCGTTGGCGATTTGCATCAGGCTTCGTTTGGACAGATGCGATTTCTTCTGGGCAACGTCCTGATTTTTGGCGGCTGCCTGGGATCGTCTTTTTACAACGTCTACTGCAAAGGCCTAATGCAGAAGTTCACCGAAATTGAAATATTAATCTTCAGCTATATCACTGCATCAGTAGCCAGCTTGCCGCTATTGATCTGGGCTGAGCCTTTTCACTTCAATAATTTGTCAGACCTCGATTGGAAAAGTTGGGCGGCCTTCGCGTTCCTCGCCCTATTCATGTACGGAGCATCGATGCTCCTTTTTTTCAAAGCACTACAACACCTCGACGTGACCGCCGCTTCCGCTTCCCTCTACCTTGTCCCGGTTTTTGGGGTGTTCTTGGCAAGGGGGTTGTTAGGTGAGCACTTGAATTCGCTCGCTCTGGTTGGCACTGGAATTGTACTTATCGCCACTCTCATGGTCGTTAAATATGACACTAGCTACTAGATTCGCCAAAGTTGTTCTCCTAACGGTTCTGTGCGTGACGACGTTGACCGCTCAACAACCACCATTTCAGGTAATGTCGCCCGTTGACGAGCCCACAATCGCGGGACGCCCAGTGCAACTCGACGGTAAGGGCAAACTACTGCCTTGGCCTGTAGCGGAGGACACTGGCTTCTCATACTCGTCCCACTTCCTTACTCAGTGGACCATATTGTGGGATCAGTACAATCGCCAAAGACTGCATTACTACTATTGCTGTTTCGATTTTGATCGCACCACGTTTGAGATGACGCCTGATGAGCATTGGGCCAATTCGACAGGCTACTTGCGCGCAATGATGCAGGGATTTATTGAACGTCTCTATCCATATACTGGCGATCAGCGGACTCTGACCTTCCTGGAAGACTTCGTCAATTACGAACTGGAGAACGGACTCACTCCGGAAGGCTACGCATGGCCACGGGTTCCTTATGCATCAGCAAATCCCGGAGACACCCGCTATACCGGATGGAGTGCGCACGGGGAAGACTACATCGAGCCGCATGTCGTCGGCGAGGACGGCTATGGATATCTACGTCTTTATGAAATGACCGGGAATACAAAATATCTTCAAGCGGCTATTCGCTGCGCTAACGCTCTCCTCAAGAATTACAAAGTCGGTGATGAAAAAAATTCTCCCTGGCCGGTGCGATGCTACGCTCGTGACGGAAAAGCGGAGGGCGGGCCGATGGGGCCGTACTCGGCCAACGTCATTGAGCCCATCATGCTGTTCGACGAACTCATCCGGATCGGACAAGGGGATGTTGCCGGTTACACACAAGTGCGGGCGGGCGCATGGGATTGGTTTCAGAAATACCCGCTTACCAACAACACCTGGGTTGGGTATTTCGAGGACGTCGTGCCCAGCATGGCCAACATGAACCAAGTGATCCCGCTCGAGTTTGCCCGTTATGTTCTGATGCATCCAGAGAAAGATCCGCAATGGCGCGAGCATGCCCGGCAGCTTATTCAATGGGTCAAGGCCACTCCGAAGTGGCCCAAGTACTCCGTGCATGGCGCGACAATCACAACTGAGCAAGGAGACGGTGTGGAGTTCTGTTGTAACGTGCCGAATCAATGTTGCGATAGCCATACCTCACGACTTGCTGCCGTCGAAGCGTGGTTTTTTGCGAAGACGGAAGAGCCCGCATACAAGGAAGAGGCGTTTCGGTCCTTCAACTGGGTCACCTATTTTCAGGGACTACCCGGTGCAGCCCATGCTCCCTTCAGTACTCAGTGGTGGTTTACGGATGAGTTTTCTGACGGACCTAGACGACTGATGGACGCTTTCTGGGCGGTTCCGGAGTGGGCGCCAGCTGATGAGTCCCACTTGCTTGGTTCCGATTCTCCTGTGACCAAGATTTCTTATGGAAAGGGCTCCGTCACCTACTCGACTTTCGACTCGAAATCGTTGGATGTGCTTCGCCTAAATTTTGATCCCACGACGATCATGATCGGTGGACGTCCTCTGCAGCAACGGCAAGTTCTCGACCACGAAGGTTTCACGTACGACAAAACGACGCGGGTACTTCGAATTCTGCACGACACGTCAGCGGATGTGGATATTCAGGGGGACAGCAATATCGTCCCGCCGGCTTATATCACATTCGATGATCCGCACCAGAAGGCCGGAACGGCGCTGGTTGGCGATTACCCCGCAGGTGTTATTGACTGGGGCGAAGGAACGTGGCAGATTAGCACGCCGCAAGGAAAGTTCGGTACGTTTACATTGGCACTCAAGGATCCAAAGGCCGAGCAGGCGTCCTTCCATTTTAGTAATCCACGGATTTTTGCGGGAGTGGATGTCTATAACGGTGGCTCGCACGAGGCAACCGTAACTATTAGATCTCCAGAACTTCGTGAAGTCTCATTCAAGATCAAACCCGGAGAGTTACGCAGACTGAAAACAAACTGGCGCGATCGAAGCTCGACGATAAGATTCGATCTGGCGGATGGGGGAGGATTGCGATTCGATAACTTAGCCTATGCCTACTAGCGAGCGCGCGATGGCAAATATGAGCTCTATGAGCGAGGGCCCGATTTGTGGTTTTTGAGTTCGCCCGATCTCAGGATCAGTCACTTTTTGAAAGCATTCTCGACTCTGAAGAGCGCACAATCACGGGCCGTTTGCCTGCGGCTCGACTCCAAAATCGGCGGCGCACAATGCCGTGTTACCAGAAGCGATCGCACGAACGGCATATTTTACGACCACTCTTAAGCCCAATGCGCCTGCGATTGGACATCAGTTACACGACAAGGACTATCTGAGAAAACACGGAAGCAATGCCTACTACGGTCAATCAAAGGATAAAAAATGATGCCAGCTGTGGCCATGTTTGCCCTGCCAAGACTTGTGCATTTATTGATGTGGCAATCATTGTTTTTTACTTCGCATTGGTTTTGGCAATCGGCTTTTATTTGCGTGGCCGGGCGAATACGGGCGAAGACTTTTTTATGGCCGGACGCGAGATGACCGCATGGGTTGCGGGAGAAGCTACTGTCACCCAGTCAGGGTGAGTGAGAGGAGGGGCCTTTGCTAGCCGATACAGCCCTCGCGCGACCGACAGAAGTTCTCCGGAATCCCGCAGTGCATAGAGCGTTCGCGGATGGACTCCCAGTCGTACAGCGTCGCTCGTGCGAAGCATTCCGCCATGCCTCGTAAAGAGAGACCGTGCATTGGCGAGTTGGCGCGACCGCTCGGGCATAAATTGGATAGATAGAATGCTCGGATATTATATGTTGTTTCCGACGATATTATCCAGACCATTAGAGCGTGGAGACAGTGAAGTGAGAGCCAGTGGGTGGATTCGTTTCATTTTCTTAACTCCTGTAACACTGTTTTTGGAATTTCTCCGTCTACAACATCCAACGTCCAACCATATTCCCGGCAGAGCAAAGAAGATTCAGATTTGCCCCGGGCATTCGGGGGCGACCCTGCTGCCAGAACTGCACTTCTTTCTATTGTTGGTGTGTGGTTCGTAAGCCCTCTCTTCATGTGTCACTGTTAGCCATCGAGCCGTGCGGCTGCCCACATCCCTATTAGCCTTCCTGTGGGCTCCAGGTCGGGATCTCGAGGGAAGTCTACAAGCCGCGGCGAGGAGAGCATTCAGAGTGGGCGTGTGTGCGGTAAGCGACAAACTTATTCCTATGCTCGATTTGTGAGAAATCGATTACGCGTGCTGGTCTGAATACGCGCCCGAAGCACCGGACACGGAGTGCCCATGGCCCTGGCGACGCTCTCCCGCTTTGGCCACCATCCTAATCTCATCGAGCATGCCCAGAATGGATTCAACCCTGGGGAATAAATCTCTTAGTCACGTGTCTATCACGACAGGCGCACGGGAGATGTTCAACCGCCGTGCGCCGCTGCTGATCGGTGTTTCCGAACGAAATCTCAAGGAAAGGAGTCAAGTCATGAACTGCCGAACGTTAATAGCACTATCTGCGGGTGGCGTTTGCGGTTGGCGAAGGCCGAAACGCGGGCACGTACATATTGTATTGAGGGGAGCACCCGCGTCGCTCCCTGGTGCGGCGTCTGGAGAGCAATTCGGCAACCAACGTTCCTTCCGCGTGCTAGGAATAAACACGCATTGCGCGCGTTCCACATATGAAACGCACGAGATATGTAAGGTGTTCTGATTCGCAGGCAGTAATGCGGCAAACACCTAGAAGTCGTTGTGTGTCTGAGCAACCTCAAGCGTTTGTAACACTTCAAAATAACACAGAGAATTGGAGAACAAATAAATGAGCTACAACCTTAGTCAGCAAACGAAAATGACTGCGCGAGTGCGGAGCCTGTTCGTAGCCGCTCTCGCGCTCGGATGTGCATCCGGCATGGTCATCCAAGCGGCGGCGCAGAAAATCACGCCCCCAACCACTCCCCCGATCATTACGCCGCCCGAGGGAAACTCCGCATTTTTGTTGGGTCGCGCAGTGGGTACTCAAGGCTACGTTTGCCTGCCACAAGCTACAGGCGCTTCCTGGACCGTGAACGGCGCTCGCCCCGAGGCCACCCTTTTTACGAGTTTCTCCGAGCATGATGTGCAGATCATCACCCACTTCCTCAGCCCCGATACCAACCCCAACCAGTTCGCCCCAAACCCGCTACCCTTCGGCAGCCCGACGTGGCAGAGTTCCTTCGATAGCAGCAAGGTGTGGGGAAAGCAGCTGGCATCGATAGCCGCCGGCAGCGACGCGAGTTGTCCGAATGCTGGCGCGATTCCCTGCCTCTTACTGCAGTCCATCGGGTCGCAACAGGGGCCTACTCGCGGTAAATTCATGACCCAAATCACCTTCATCCAACGCTTAAACACCAAAGGGGGATCTGCTCCGGCTATCGGTTGCGCCGTCCCCAGCGATGTGGGTAAGCAAACGCTCGTGCCGTATTCTGCCGACTACTTCTTCTTCCACGAGGACGAATAAGCACTTCACTATCCTGTCGAGGAAAATTCGGTTGTGTACGCGAACAGCACCAACATTGCTGCGACTTCGCGTGCACGCCCGCTAGTCAAAGCGATGTCGGCGGACATTTCCCGGTATTCGCCGCAAGAGGCACAACTTTTTTCCGGTTACTTCTGGAATAAGTCAACTGTGTAGGTGTTTGTCCTATGAGCACGGGCAATATCTCGTAGTTGACCACGAGACGATCCGCGCAGTCTCAATGGAAAAGGAAATCATGACCTATGGCGAACGCAACAGCCGACAGTGTTGGACAGGAACGGCTGCTCGAAGTCTGGCAGCAGCACTGCTATTCCGAATTCGTAATGAAGGATGCCAAGGGAGCACTGACCACCATGTCGGACAATCCACACGTCTCGATGGTGCCTATCGCGACCGGCGACGAGCTACTCAGTCCCTTTCACGACGGTAGCTCAGATTCAAACCCCATCAGCGCACCGCTTTAAGAGTTTGGTGGAATACCTTCGAGAGTGCTCGCTGAAATACCAGCCACCGCAATGATGTTCCGGTACCTGAAGGCAATAATATAGAGGAGGAGCCGCTCCCAGAAAATGTGTACGGCTTATTGTATGATTAGTTTTTACACTCGCAATTAATTGATAATAAAGGAGATAATGGTGAAGGCGACGGGAGTCGAACCTTTCATGCCCATTTTAGATTCTGTAACTTACGGATTCCACGAAGGTAAGAAAGTGCCAAAAGGCCTGCATAAGCCTGCCCATCGTACGATTGTCGTACAAATTTGCTCGCTGAAAGGCGGGGCTTCCGGAAACAAAACCCATTCGACAATAGGGCCCAGCACGTTCTGCTTATTATGGCGGCCCTGGTGCCAACGGTCCTTCGGGGCCCGGGTTTTCTGTACCATGCCAGTGGTCCAAGTATTTCTTTTGATGTAGTTCGAATTCGGAGACACTAGGCGCCCAGACGTCCTGACCTGAAATTTGTGCTAGTGCTCGCACCGCGTGATACCTAACATCCGGGTCAGGGTCGGATAGTGCTTTGATCAAAGCGTTCTTCGACGAAGGTTCAGCAATGTGCCATAGCGCTTCTGAAGCTGCCCTTCTCGTTGCGATGTCCGCAGATTCTACGAGACGAATAAGTACCGGTACAGCTTCCGGATTAGTAAGCCTGTTTGCGATCGCACTTAGCAAATTCTGCCTCTGTTCGGCCGGAGTACTTCTGTTCATTAGCAGTTCAGACGCCAATAATAATAGATGGGAAACATCGTTTCGTCTTATCAGTTCGCTTTCAATTAGGGATTTCAGGTAAACGTCGTTGGTTTCCTCTAGTCCAGCAAGTAACGATGAGGTAAAGGAAGGCCTGGCTGGAATGGCGTATGCCATGTTTACGACTGCAACTTTTTCGTCGAGCGAGTATTCGTGCTGTGACATGATCAATCCCATTTCGTCGGCAACTGCTTGCAGAGGATCGGACGGGAGTGAATCCGGCGGCGAAGAATTGGAGCGGTTTGCGGCTGGGAGACGAGGGTAGTGCCTGTCGGTGAATGTGAAATTCTCTCCCACAGCACGCAAAAATACCATCTTAGTGCCGGACGAAATGCCAGGATAGCCCACATACTGTAATGGAGTGTTGAAATCAATGGTGAAATTAGTTGGGCACGTTCCTTTGATCAACCGGACTAGGCGCACAGCTGCAACGTCGGCCGTTGCAAGTAATCGATTACCCTCAACATCGATACTTACCTCTTCCGTGCTTCTAATAGTGTCAATATTTACGACAGCGATCACGTCAGATGTTTGCACCAGTTGTTCAAGTCGGAGCGGTTTTCCGGGATACGCCTCTACTGTAAGCGGGAAGGTCATTAGCAATAACATCGATAAAATGTGGACGGCTAACGTAAAGTTCGGCATACCATATCCTCACTGCGGTGGCTTATTCGGCATTACAACGCCTGTGTGAGCGGCTTGGTCGATATAGTAGGTGAGAGTATCCGATTGCACGAACACCCCCACTCCTGTGTTGCTGGAGCCTACGCGTATATCCTGTGGTATCGATCTGCATGCCAGCCGCCTGCATGACGACAGGATACACTCTGGAGCATAGTCCAGAGTCAAGAGCACGACTGAGAATATCTACTCGCATGACAACGCGACGTTGAGGGCCCGCCCGATATTCTGCTGCTCATTGGCTATCTTCGCAAGGTATGCGGTCACCGGGGTAATCTGAAACTTTTGTCCAACCGTTGCGTCTACCGGATAGCTGCGGGTACACTGATGCCGTTGAGTCTTGTTCGCAAACTCGGGGTTTTCGCGCTGGCGGTTATGTTTGCTGCTCTGCCGGTGATGGCGTGCGCCGTGCCGAGTGCAGACATGACGCCAGCCGAGCGCGCGTGCTGCAAAAAGATGGCGGGACGGTGCGGGGACATGGCGATGGCGAAATCCCATCCTTGCTGCCAATCAACGGCTACTCCGGCTGACTTCCATGCGTTGAAGACATCCTCTGCGCAGGCCAATCATTTTAGTTTGATTGTGTTTCACGCTCTCCCAATCACAAAGCAGACCGACACACACTTTTCGTTGGCGCAATCATCCTCTCGGGTTTCCTGCACGCATAGTCCGCCAAGACTGAACTTCATAACCACCACAATTCTCAGAATCTGATCGTCTTTCCTCTTTGGCGTTGACGCCGTAGTGCGGCTGCGCTCGGTTGTGTTTTCAAACTGGAGGAAAGATGAACTTTGCACATGTGCACGGGCTCACGTCCGGAGCAATCCGTCTTTTTGCCGCGCCAGCTTTAATGTGCGTCCTCAGCCTATTCCCGACAATGGTGAGGGCTCAGGCGACGACTGAGGCAGGACAAACACCTGCTGCAATGAAGGACAAGGACAAGCATGTTGCTGCCTCTCCGATCTCACTTCGGGAATTGGTTCAGGAAGTACAGCAGAACAATCCTGAAGTCGCCGCGTCCCGTCACGCTTGGAAGGCCGCCGCGAACGTTCCCAAGCAGGCATCGGCGCTGCCCGAGACCCAAATCACCGTCCAGCAGTTTAGCGTGGGAAGTCCGAGACCATTCGCTGGATTTTCGAATAGCGACTTCGCTTACGTGGGCATCGGAGCGTCGCAGGACCTGCCGTATCCCGGTAAACGCCGTCTCCGATCCGAAGTTGCCGAGCACGAGGCCGACGCGGTTCGCGAGCAATCTGATGGGATACGGCGTCAAACAATCGAGACGGTAAAGCTGCTGTACTTTCAGCTTGCTTACCTTCAACAGACTCTGCCAGTTCTAGAGCGCAACGACCAACTGCTCGACCAGATTCAGCAGGCAGCCGAGTCGCGCTATCGAGTTGGCCAAGGAAACCAACAGGATGTACTCAAGGCACAACTGCAGCACACCAAGATTCTGCGGGAAATCGCCATGCACCATCAGGACGAAGGGCAGTTTCAAGCCCAGCTTAAACAAGTCCTGAACCGTCCTCAAAGCTCGCCGGATATTGTTACCGAGCCTCTTTCTCCGACCGCGCTGAAGTATAGCGATGCTGATCTGATGAACCGCGTGCGAGATCAGAATCCCGACGTGCGGTCGCGTGCCGAGATGGTGCACCGGCAGGAGACTCAGGTTGAGCTTTCGCGCAAGGAGTTTAGGCCCGACTTCAACGTTGGCTATATGTATGAGCACACGGCCGACCAATTTCGTGACTACTATATGGCCAGCTTCGGCATACGGCTGCCAAACCGTGGTCGTCAATCTGCGGCGTTAGCCGAGGCTATTGAAAACCAGGACCGCGCAAAGAAAGACCTCCAGGCAGAAACCCAGCGTGTGCTGTCGGAAGTCGAGCAGCAATATGTTGTGGTGCGCAGGTCGGAGGACCAACTGAAGATCTACACCGAAGGTTTGATTCCTCAATCGGAGGCCACATTTCAAGCAGGACTGGCTGCCTACCAATCAAACCGACAAGATTTCGAAACTCTGCTCTCGTCCTTTCAAGACTTATTGTACTCGAATCTGGAATATCAACGCGAATTGGTTGAGAACCTATCTGCGTTAGCGAGATTGGAAGGACTCACGGGGGTGAGTTTGCCATGAAAGAACTAAGTGAAACGGCGCACGCAGCGGAGGCGAAGAAGTATCGCTGGGCTTTGCTCGTAACTCTGTTCGCAACCGTGGTCCTCGTTATCGGTGTCGCTCGGTTGTTGTGGCGGTTGCACACCTCGGGAAGTGTCCATGCTGAGCGGCCAAGCGAAGCGGCTACCATCGAGACTGGTCAGACCGCACAGCCTACGATGCAGGGCATGTCAGCTGAACAATCATTACCGCCATCAGAGCCCGAGACGGCGCTTTCTCCCATCCAGCTCTCGCCCCAACGGATGCAGAGCATCGGGGTGCAGATCGGGGAAGTCAAATACCAGCCAGTAAACGACGAGCTCCGGTTCTATGGAAATGTCCAGGCAGATGAACGCCGGCTGGCATATGTGCAGACGCGCTTTGCGGGCTGGATACGGACGCTGTACGCCGACGCAACCGGAGACTTTGTACGCAAAGGGCAACCTCTATTCACAATCTACAGCCCGGATCTGGTCACGACCGAACAGGAATATCTGATCGCCAAAAAGAACCAGGTCGACTTGCAACAGAGTTCCGTCACGGGTGTCGCATCGGGAGCTGCCTCGTTATTTAGCGCCACCAAAGATCGGCTGCTGCAATGGGAGATACCGCCGAGCGAAATTGCGAAGCTCGACACGACCGGGAAAGTGATTACCGACGTAACCATCAACTCTCCGGTTTCAGGCTACATCACCGAGAAAACTGCACTGCCTAACATGTATGTGCAACCCGACATGCATCTGTACACGGTTTCAGATCTTTCAGACGTTTGGGTACTCGCGCAGGTTTTCCAAAGCGATGCAGGCAAGATCAAACCGGGCGATCATGCTGACGTCACTGTCGATGCATATCCGGGAAAAGTATTCTCGGGAAGAGTTGATTACTTGCTCCCGCAAGTCGATACCGCTACTCGCACCCTGCCGGTTCGGTTAGTGATCCCGAACCCAGGACTCAAGCTGAGGCCGGGTATGTATGTCAACGTACGGCTGAAACTTCCACTCGGCAGGCACTTGGTAGTTCCGGGCTCTGCGGTCTTTCATTCTGGAACCCGAAATCTGCTGTTCGTTTATCGCGGGGAAGGGAACATTGAGCCGCGCGAAGTTGAGCTCGGGTCGCGTGTAGGCGAGCAGCAAGTCATCACAAAAGGCGTGCGCGCGGGCGAGCAGATCGTTGTCTCGGCGAACTTCCTGATTGATTCCGAAGCTCAACTGCAGGCAGCGGCCGGGGCGTTCACGCCACCACCGCCGGGAGCCGGCGCGGCCGCCGCGATGAATGCACCCGCACCAGCCGAGGCAAACGTGGACCTGACGACCGATCCTTCGCCACCCCACAAAGGTAGCAACACAGTTCGCGTCAAGCTCACTTCAAACGACGGCAAGCCCATTGCCGCCGCGCAAGTGACAGTGGCGTTCTTTATGGCCGCCATGCCGGCCATGGGAATGTCTGCCATGAAGACGGTGATCAACGCCGCTGACAAGGGCGGCGGAATGTATGAAGGCAAGGGCGAACTGGGATCTGGCGGCACATGCCAAGTAACTGTCACAGCCACTCAAGACGGGCAAGTGATCGCGAGTAAACACCTCACGCTCAATGCGACGGGAGGGATGTAACGTGATTAACCGGATCATTGAATGGTGTGCTCGTAACCGATTTCTTGTTTTCACTGGCGTGCTCTTGCTGATCATGGCAGGTATTTGGGCCATGGGTCACATACCGCTGGACGCACTGCCGGACATTTCTGATGTTCAGGTAATCATCCATACGAATTGGGAAGGCGAGCCGCCCAATATCATCGAAGACCAGGTCACGTACCCGATCGTGACTGCGTTGCTGGCCGCGCCGCATGTTAAAGCAGTTCATGCGCAGACGATGTTCAACGATTCCTATGTCTTCGTTGTTTTTGAAGACGGCACCGACATGTATTGGGCCCGTTCGCGCGTGGTCGAGTATTTGCAAACCATTGCCGGGCGACTGCCGGAAGGCGTCCATCCAGCCATTGGTCCTGATGCTACGGGTGCCGGTTGGGTCTATGAGTATGCTCTGGTTGATCACAGCGGTAAGCATAGCCTCGCCGACTTGCGGAGCCTTCAAGATTGGCACCTTCGCTACG
>JAOAPG010000358.1 GCA_025462785.1 Acidobacteriaceae bacterium | reverse complement strand
TGGCCACTGCTTTTGCCATGATCGTGCCCTTCTTTCTCTGGGGAAATCCTTCCGGCCACGACTTCGAATTTCACCTCAATTCATGGATGGAAGTCCTGGCTCAGTGGAAGCAAGGAATTGTATTTCCAGCATGGGCAGAACTTGCGCATTTCGGATTTGGCGAAGCGCGATTTATTTTCTATCCACCACTCTCTTGGACATTGGGTGCAGCGCTCGGAGCGGTTCTGCCTTGGAAGGTTGTTCCCGGAGCTTACGTCTGGATCGCGCTCTCTTTATCGGGTTGCTCGATGTTTATTTTGGCCAGGAGGTGGCTCACGGCCCGGGACGCGATCTTCGCCGCAGTCTTGTACGTCGTCAACCCTTATTACATCGTGATCGTGTACTGGCGAAGCGCATTTGCCGAGCTACTAGCTGGAGCTCTGCTTCCACTTTTGCTCGTAGCTGTACTTCGATCAAAAGAAAGATACAGCCGAACAATAATCCCCCTGGCACTCATCATTGCGGCAGCTTGGTTGACCAACATTCCCTCGGCAGTCATGGTGACCTACTCGTTGGCGCTTTTGCTGGTGCTCGCGGCAGCTTTCGAGCGCAAACCGCGAATCTTACTCGAAGACGGTTTGGCGATCTTGCTGGGCATCGGGATAGCGTCGTTCTATTTACTACCCGTGCTGCATGAACAAAAATGGATCAACATTGCCCAGGTTCTCTCGCCTGGTGTCCGCCCGCAAGATAATTTTCTGTTCACGCTATCCGCCGACCCCGACCACAATCGATTCAACTGGTTTGTCTCGGCTGTCGCGACTGGCCAAGTGTGTGTGTTAGCACTGGCTGCATTCCTAGCGCGGAGAAAATCAGGTACGTCCCTCGAATTTTGTTATCTCATTATGTGGATGGTTTTCGCATCGCTGCTAATGTTTCCTGTCACTCTGTTTGCCTGGGAACATTTTCCCGAACTCCAATTTATTCAGTTTCCATGGCGATGGTTGTTGTGTACAAACGTGGGAGTCGCCGCGCTCGTCCCAATTGCATGGCGACGATGGACGCCCAGATTGTTGCTATTCGCTGCAATGCTCGGCCTCCTGATATTCATTTCGAACCGCTTTCAGCCACCATGGTGGGATACCGCGGCTGACATCGCCGAGATGCTCGACAATCAGGTGACGGGCCAAGGCTACGAAGGGACGGACGAGTACGTGCCTTCTCACGCTGATCCGTCCGAAGTGAAGCAGGACGCACCGCTCGTATCTGCAATCGGTCCTAATCCCGTCCGAATTCAGAGGCAGCAATGGACCGCTAAATCAAAATCGTTCTCCGCCTCAACCACCGCAGCAGGACAACTTGTACTGCGCCTATTTAATTATCCAGCGTGGAAGGCTGAAGTGAACGGGGAACAGGTCTCGACTGAGACCCAGGAAGAAACCGGACAAATGCTCATCCCCGTGCACGCGGGAGAGAATAATGTACAAATCACGCTTACTACAACAAAGGATCGAATATGGGGGAGAGTTGTCTCGGCTTTGAGCCTCTTTGCGCTCGCTGTGCTGTTTTTTCTTCAGCGAAGGAATAGATGGCAGCTCGCGCATTAAGACACTTTGTTATGAATCCGATCCTTATCGCCACATCGAACCCGGGTAAGCTTCGAGACTTTGCTGGAATAGCGTCTCCGATGAAAATCGAGGTGGCGCCTGTTCCGGGCTTCTCTTCTGTGCCTCCGGTCGTTGAAAACGGCCTCACTTTTGAAGAGAATGCACGGAAGAAAACCGAAGTTTATAGCACGTATGTTCCCGGTGAGATCGTCCTGGCAGACGACTCGGGGTTGGAAGTAGATGCGCTAAATGGCGCGCCAGGAATCCATTCGGCACGGTATGCCGCCGCTGAACCTCATCGCGCGGAATCCAACACTGATGATGAAGCTAACAATCATCGGTTAATCCGGGAACTCCAGGACATTCTTCCCGAGAATAGGACAGCGCGTTTCGTTTGCGTAATCGCGGTCGCACGAGATGGTCAAACTCTGGCAACGTTTCGCGGAGAGGCCGAGGGGATCATCCTCAAAGAACGGCGCGGGACTAACGGGTTCGGCTATGACCCGCTATTTTATTTTCCGGAAATCAAAAAAACTTTCGCGCAATTGTCTTCGCAAGAGAAAGCCAAATACAGTCATCGCGGAGAAGCGTTTCGGAAATTTCTTGACTGGTATTGCACGGCTCAAAGATGAAGAGCCATCGCGGCACCATTAAGGTTCCGTCCAGCCACGCCGCCTCAGGCGACTCGTGATTTGTGCAACCGCTTAGGACCTTTCTCTTTTTATAGAAGAGCCGTGTTCAGGCGCTGAACTAGATCAATGAGCTTTTTTGGATCGCTTTCTTTTGAAGCTTTCGCTGCCAACTCGCGCCATGTCTCCGCTTCATCTGACATCGCAACCCCCAACGCACCTAAACGCAACCGCTATAACGCGAAAGTTACAACGTGAGATTTGCGGCGTCGGTAAGCTAACATACCGTTCCGAAAATAAAATTCACTGCCTTATTCCTCAGCGTCCTTGACTTCGCTTCTCTCCCACCAACATAATGAAAGGTTCTCCTCTGATATCTGAAGCAATTAAGGAGTCGTTCTGTGGCGACAACGGTCAGTGCACCAGCTCCGGCAAATCCAAAACGCGGGGTACCGCCGCTAAGAGCGGGGCAGGGACATTCTTTTTGGCTGCGCCGCCTTCATTCCTTCAGCGGAATCATTCCGATTGGCGTATTCCTCATCGAACATTTCATTTCGAATGCATTCGCCACCAAGGGACCAGCGGCCTACACCAAGCAAGTCGAATTTCTCTCCAGCTTCCCCTTTGTGGTCGGGTTAGAACTATTCGGTATCTGGCTGCCGATTCTTTACCACTCGCTATATGGCTTCTATATCTGGTTCCGCGGCGAGAGCA
>JAOAPG010000356.1 GCA_025462785.1 Acidobacteriaceae bacterium | reverse complement strand
TTATTTACTAGTTCGTAATCGTCGGAGTAGTAGTCCGCAGTGACGGCGATCCCGCCAATCTTCTCCAGTACATCCCGACGAAAAGCCACCGCTGGTCCGAGCGCAAAACGAATTCCTTCCACCATGTCCGCGACCACCACTCCCGAAGGCATTTCGACCGACATGCCCAACGCTTCTAGCGATGAAAAGAAATCGCCGGCAGAAACGCCGCGATAAGGACAAGTCACGAGCCCAATCTCCGGATGAAGCAGCACAGGAATGACATTGCGCAAGAAGTCTTTCGAAACTACAACATCGCTGTCGCTTGTTATGAAGTAATCAGCAGAGGAAAGCGGGATCATCTTGTCCAGAGAAAATACTTTGGCGTTGGGCCAGGTCGGCGGCCCCGAGAACATGATCCGGCTTTTCACGTGCGGATACTGCTGGCGTACTCGTTCCGCAATTGCCACCGCAGGATTCGCGGCGTCTCGCGCGCCAATGATGATTTCGAAAGCTGGATAATTCTGCTGAAAGAAACTCGCCAGATTTTCCGCGAGGCGAGGTTCCATTCCGTGTATCGGCTTAAAGATAGTGACCGCAGGAAGAGAGGATTCAGGAGTAGCCGCAGCGACCGCCCTTTCCGCGCGAGCCGCACGCTTATAACGCCAGGCGGCAACCAGAACCATAATCAAAAAAATCGTCGAAGAAGTCAGCCCAATTAGCGCCAACCCGAGGAGCAACCGCCAAAACAGTGCCGCTGTGCTCACCGAGAAAGGTCCCGGTTGGTGAAGATAAACTTGCCTCCACTGTGCGCCAGCATATATTTACCTACACCCTGCAGTTCTTTAGGGTCGGCATTATCAGCCCACAAGAACACCACCGATGGTCCGGACCAAAGAGCGGCTAAAGTCTCGGGAGTCTCAAACACCTGAAGCGCATCGGGAAACTTCGATCCATACCACAGGTTTCCGCTGGGCACGTGCAAGATGTGCAGCGGAATACCAGTGTAGAAATTCAAAGTCGAAGCTTCGTGATATTGCCCATCAACCACGATCACATCGCCGGGCTGATAGTGTTTTTCGATCGCCACCGCAAGTTGTTTTGACGAAAGTATGGGAGAGAACGTGGCGAAAGCCGAGTGTACGCAGGCCAAAAGCCCAACCATCATCAATGCGAGCGCAGCATTGCCATACCTCGGCTGGCCGCGCCTTCTGAAAAACCAGTTCAAGCTGGCTCCAAGCATAAGCGAAGCAACGGCCCCAAGCAGGGGGATGCGAAACGCGCCCATCGCCTCCGGAGTAAGGTCGAGAAAATGTCCCAACGAGAGGTCGTATTCCGTCGGATTCTTCTGCAATAAGTCGGCTAGATCGGTGCCCGGTACCGGCTCGCGAGAAGAGAAGAGCACTGCCAGTCCTAAAATCGATCCCGCCACAACGATCAGCAGTAAAACCAAAGACGAGCTTCGTCCAGCGCGTCTCAAAGCTGAATCTTCCCCGCTCTCTGCTTCCTTTGCCAACCAACCACCAAGCAGCAGGGCGAGTCCTGGTACAGCGGGTATCGTGTAGTATTCCTGGCGAGTCGAAAAGCTGAAGAACACCAAAATCACGAGCACGGAAAGGAAGAAAAATAAGTTCGCTCGCTGTTGCGGATTGAGCCCGGCGCGTAATTTACGCAACTTCCCCAGAACCTCCAGAACAGCCTGCGGAAGAAATACAGCCCAGGGAACCAGCCAAACCAGCAACAATGCCCAGAAAATAAATAGCGGAACGGTGTCGTAGCCGGCGGGAACGCGTTTGTTGACGTAACGCAGGAACTGCTCGTTCACAAAATAGAACCAGAGAAATCCACGGACAGCGCCTTGGCTCGGATTGCGCAGAGCCGCGAGAATATGCCACGGTGCTGCTATTGCGAAAAAAACCAGCGTGCTCGAAAGGAGCCGTAACTTCAATAAGTGCCGCAGATTCCGGGTAAGAAGCAGGTAAAGCCCAATCGCGGCAAAAGGAAACACCAGCCCAATCAGGCTCTTGGTAAGGACATTCAACGCACAGGTAGCAGCGAATCCCCAACAGGTCAGGCGCGAGGGCTCTTCCTCGTCGAGCGATCGCAAAAAGAAATACGCGCCAACCGCAAGCCACAGGCCGACAATGACATCCGGGATTTCAAAGCGGGTGAAGATATACGGACCGACACACGTCCCCAGCACCATGGCGGAATAAAATCCGCCGCGCTCTCCGTAGTACCGTTTACCTAAGCCATAGACAGCAAAAAGCAAGAGCAGCACGCCGAGCATGAGTGGCAGCCGCGTACTCCAGTCGTGCACGCCGAACAACTTATAACTGGCCGCGACCGCCCAATACATCAGCGGAGCTTTTTCCAGATAACGTATGCCGTCGGTGTGCAGAGTAACCCAGTCATGTTGCAAAACCATTTCTCGCGCAGCTTCGGCGTGAATGGTATCCACGTCGTCCAACAGCGGAGGAGTAAAAATTCCAGCGAAATAAATCGCCACCCAGAACACGACAATGATGAGTGCCGAGCTCCATCTAAACTTCGATTTGGCGGGGAATAAGAGAACAGGAACGGATTCTGCGACAGCAGCACGATTGAGTGAGGTGACGGACAAGCTCATGCAATTCCAGCTCTCATTATACGAGAGTTGCGAGCCGGCGTATTAACCAGATGCGCCCAGGGCCGCTGCCGATGCTTCCCGAGATTCCAGAACCTTGCGAATCTTCTGAGCGAGCTTCAGGGAAAAGGGCTTTTGCAAAAATCGCGCGACGATATCGATGTTCCCATGGCGTAACACAGTACTCTCTGCATATCCGGACACGAACAGCACCTCCATATCGGGCCGTTCTGCAACAAGCTGTTCCGCTAGTTTCGCACCGCCCAATTGGGGCATTACGACGTCTGTAATCATTAAGTCGATATTGCCCTTATATTCTCTCGCCACCTGCAGCGCCTGATTTCCATTATTAGCTTGCAAAATGATGTATCCATTTAGTTGCAGGAATTCTACGGCTGATCGGCGAACCGCTTCTTCATCTTCAACCAGCAGAATGGTCTCGCAGCCGCTCAGCAAAGCGCTGTCCTCGGAAACCATTGACCGTATTTCAGGAGTGTCCTGCACGCGAGGAAGATAAGTCTTGAACATCGCTCCCAACCCCGGCTCGCTGTAGACCCAGATGAATCCCCCACTCTGCTTTACGATGCCGTACACCGTCGCCAGCCCCAGCCCGGTCCCGCCACGATCTAGCTTGGTTGTATAGAACGGCTCAAAGATATGTGCCAGATGTTGCGGCGCAATTCCCTGCCCCGTGTCGGACACAGCCAGCAGAACATAATCTCCCGCAGGAACCATTGGGCGGCGATGGACATAGGTGTCATCCAGATTGGAATCAGCAGTTTCGATGGTTAGTCTTCCGCCGCGTGGCATGGCATCGCGCGCATTCACCGCCAGATTCATAACTACTTGTTCATTTGGCTAGGATCCGCTCTTACACAACCCAGGTTCTTGCCCGGCACGACAACCAGTTCAATGTCTTCCCCAATCAGGCGAGGCAGCATTCTGCTGATTTCATCGACGATGGCGTTCAAATCGAGCAACTGAAGCGCCTGCAGGTGCTTGCGGCCAAACGTAAGCAGTTGACGAGTCAGATCCGCAGCGCGCCGCGACGCAGTCAAGATCTCATTCACATTTCGTCTTAGGGGATGCTCAACGGCCAGCGAATCCAGCATCAGTTCGGCATAGGCGCTGATGACCAAGAGCAAGTTATTGAAATCGTGAGCCACTCCTCCCGCCAATCGGCCGATGGCGTCCATTTTCCGGGCTTGCTGCAGTTCGCCCTCGAGCCTCAGCCGCTCGGTAATGTCCCGATCAGTGGAAATAAAGTGAGTGATTTCCCCATCCTTGCCGCGCAAGGAAGGGATCACTTTCTCGACAGTGAAGGTTTCGCCGTTTTTCTTGCGATTGCAGATGGTTCCTCGAAAAATGTTTCCCGCCAAAATCGTCTGCCACATGTCAGGAAAGATTGCGGCGGCTTGAGTTTCAGACTTTAGAATCCGCGGAGTTTCCCCAATAACCTCAGCGCGGGAATAGCCAGTTAGATTTTCAAACGCGGGATTTACGTGCTCTATGACTCCTGAGCGATCGGTAATGACAATCAAGTCGGCCGATTGCTGCGCGGCACGACCCAGTTTGCTAAGCATTTCGTTAGATAGAGGCTTATAACGTTTTGAGGATGCGATGGGCATGGCGATTGCGCGAACTAGGCGAATGCCTTGTACATCGGAGATTCACGAAGGTCCACGTCAGGAAATCGAACGAGGGGAGCGCAAGACGTGTTAAAGAGATGCCGATTCAGGACAGGTTCGGTTTAGGGAAGGCTATGCACTTCGGTGCGAACGAATATTCACCAGTTACAACTTAGAAATGCCCTCTCAACAGGAAGACAGCAATCGTGGCGACCAGAATCAATACTGTGCCGACAGTGTAAATATTCGCTCGCAGCCAGCTTTGTTGTTTTCGGCCACTCGATTCGGCTAACCATGCTGGAGGGCGGCTACCCGCCAGATTTTGTTCTTCGGCGGCTTCACAATCCAAACACAGCTTACGTCCCTCCGAAACTGGGAACCCGCAGCCCGCACACGTTCGTATATTGATCGGTTTCGTTATTTGACCTGCAGGCTCGCCAATTTGAATCGAGGATACCGACGGCGCCTCAACAGCGCTCGCGGTTTCTTCGGCTTTAGGTTGTTCAACTTCAATCTCATCAGGCACTAGCGCCAGGTTTTTAGTGGCAATCTCATCAGCGCTGCATTTGATTGCAACCGCCCGCTCGATGGCAGTTTGAACCATCTCCCGAAGATGCTGCAACGCCTCGACATCCCGTTCTTCGAAAGCGTTAGGTCTGCTCGAAAGTAATTCGAATACTCCTGTAACTTCCTGCTGATGCACCAGCGGCATCACCATCACTGACACAATTCCCAGTGTCCGGCAGCTTTCCTGATTTACGCGCGAATCAGTTTCGGCATTTTCACAACGCAAAGTTTCTCGTGTGCGAATGCTCTCACCAGTAAGTCCAGCATTGATTTGCAGTCGAGTTCCGATCTCAGGCGCAGCCTGACCTATCCGCGCAGCGCAAACCATAGCTTCGCCCTTACGTATCGCGATGGATGCCGCCGACGCTCCGGTAATGTATTGAGCTCGCTCGACTAACAGCTGAAGCGTGGCGCGCAGATCGCGTTCGGCCACTTCTGCCAGCGACTCCCCGTCGAGCTCTTTGGCAAGCGCGGAAGTTGCTGGGCTGGGAGGAGCGGGTGCAGATAGAGAAGTTATTTGCAGAGAAGCTTCTTCCTGCTGAATCAACGGAAGAGGGACTTTGGCGAATCCTCGAGAGCTATGATCTTGAGAACCATGCTTTTGGGAGCCGGGATCCAGGATGGAGTAGTGTTCCATTGCGATTTCGAGCTATGGCGCGAGTCTCATGCTTTAACGAACCTCCTGTCAAGGATAACGTCGTAACGAAGGTATTGGCTTGAAACTTAGAGAAACAGCGTTTATAGCTTGAGTACCCCAGTACCAAGCCCCGAAGGCGAACTCAGGAGAAGAAGAAGGCAAGACGTATTGCCAATAATGTACATACGATGGGAGCTTTAAAAAGGCATACACAAGAGAATCAATAACTTAGCTTATTGATAACGAGGTATCGCCATAGAACGCCGACCGCAACGCCAGAAATTCTATGCACCAGCTCACGAGAATAGCCACGCAGAGGCACGCTAGAGGAGCGTGGCGGGCATTCGCAAACCCGAGGCACCCCCGAGAAGGCCACCCCCATCGCTTCCGGTTCGCCCAGCAGCTCCGTAGCGCAAAGTTTGCAATTAGCTATAGTGCTAAATGCCTTTTGATCACTTCCCACTGCAAACAACAAAGCATCGGTGATGGCGTAGGCTGTCCGATCGGTTCCGATTACACTCGGCGTATAGGTTTCGCCTAAACAACCCGTAAGCTTAACAATCTGCGCAAAAAGCGGACGCGAACGATACTCGCTTCGCGTCCAGGAGAAAATCGAATCCCAGCCTCTGCTAGTTGAGGTCGGCCAATGTAAGCGTGGTAAAACCACCCGGAGGACTGACCAGCACGACAGTGCGATTTTGATTGGCTGTGAAGGTCATCGCCGGAGTGCCATAGTACTGTAGCAGCGTGCCAGGTTCCGTGAAGTAGATCTGATAGGTGCCCGCAGCCAAGTTCTGGTAGCTGGACGCGGAACCGAATGACAGTCCGCTGATGTTCGGCGTACCGCTAAGTGAGGTTCCGGACGCCACGACATAAATGTCCGCACCTGCAATGGTCGGTGCAGCGTTAACGATGCGGAGATTGATCCCCGAATTGGTCGGCGTCGTAGTGTCATCAGTCAGCAGAATGCCGGACAGGCTGGAACTGTATCCCATCAAAACAAATGTATTTTGGGTGCTGCCGCTCAGACTCAGAGTTTGATAAGCAGAGGGGACTATGTTCGTCGTGGTGCCCGTAGCTTCCATTACAAATTGGCGGGAGCCGGAGTTCACGGTTTGGTAGCCCGTATTGGCTTCGAATGCAAGATTGGTACTGATACTCGTGCTATCGACCAGCACGTCGAGATTGGGTTCATTTGGAGATGCTTGCAGCACTCTCAGTTTCGTACTCCCACCTCCGCCACAGCCGATTGCGCTAAGGGTTGCGGCCAAACACAATAATCCTAGTACGGGTTTCATGGCACAACGCAACATCGAACCTCCTGGGAATTTTCAGCAAAATTTGTACGGATTGTTCTTACCTATTTGGATGCAGCAGAGTTGCCCGCTTCGCCGCTGTTCGTCGTCTGCATCCAGAGGTGAACGTATCTAAACATCTTCAGAGAAATTCGGCAGTAAAAAAACGGTAAACCGGTGTAAAGGTTTGTGAGAATTGTGCAAAGAATTTAGAAGAGTCTCGAAGGAGAGCGCTCGAAAATAAGAGCTAGCTGAGCGGTAAGCGCGCGGGATGTGATCTAGTGTTTGTCGTCGCGTTGACGAAGCCAGTCGAGGAACATCTGCTCGATCGGCTTGTCGTAGGTCATCATCACGTGGCGGACCGTGTGCCCGCTTACGAAGTGACAGACTTCTTCGGCGAGATTCTTGGCGTGATCGCCGGCGCGCTCAAGAGATTGGGTCATAAAGATGACTTGCAGACTGGCCTGGCGTTGCATATTTTCAGGATTTTCAATGTGGCGCATGAAGATGAGATTGCGCAAGCGGTCCATCTCGGCATCAGCGCGAAGAACGTCGATTGCCTTTTTCACGTCGCGAGTGGAGAACGCTGCACCCACGTCCGAAAGCATTTTTTCGAGCACGGTCGCCATGTGGGTGAGATCGCGCGTGTCGTCCGGATCAAGGTGACATCCCGCAGCCTGCGCGCTGCTGGCAAAGCTTAGTAAGAGATCGCCGATGCGCTCGAGGCCAATCATGAATTTCATACAAGCCAAGAGTTCGCGCGCTTCCGGCTCGCTGACTTTGGTGATAGCGACGGTCACGCCCGCGTCGATTTCCATGTCCAGCTTGTCGAGCTCTTTTTCGCGTTCGCGAATGGTATTTAGCAGGGAGGATGATCCAGTGGCAACGCCTTCCGCGGCAGTGGCGGCGGCGTGTTCTGCGACCTGACAAGCTTCAATGGTTCGTCGCACCAGATGAGCGTGGACGGGCTCCGGCTGAGGACTCTTCAGAGTGGCGGAACTCATAGGTTTCCCTCCCGTGAGCGTTGCTAGCGAGGGCTTTGCTCTTTTAAACAAGCGACCGGCTCGCACTCGCAATGCACTGGCGCGCAAGGGGACACCTCTCGCCTCCTAGAATAGGACGTTTTCCACGGGCTAGGTTAATGGACTGTAAATTTCCAGAGGCGCACTAGGGTTAGCGGGCGGGGATACGTCACAAACACGCGTTATGACACCGGGAGCGTGAATAGGAACGAACATCCGTGATTGAGTTCGCTTTCAGCGCGAATCGTTCCCCCATGCGCGAGCACAATATGTTTGGCGATGGCTAACCCTAGGCCTGTGCCACCGGATTCCCGGGAACGAGCTTTATCTACTCGATAAAAACGCTCAAAAAGGCGCCGCAAATGCTCCGAAGGGATACCTGGGCCAAGATCACGAACATAGAATTCAATCACCTGATCAACTGGCCGGGCACCCAGCAAGATCTCGCCGCCAGAGCCGCCATACTTAAGGGCGTTATCGATGAGATTTGATAAGACCTGATGAATGGCTTCGCTATCTGCGTTGACCAGACCAGGCGCTACTTTTTCAATACGCACGACAACTCCCTGTGCTCGCGCCAGGTCTTCGAAACTCTCCACCGCCTCCTGCAAAAGCTCCTCAGGGGTCACAGCTCGCAATTCAAAACGTTGCTCGCCGGATTCCACCCTCGCCAGAGTTAACAGATCTTCCGTGAGCCGCGACATGCGCGAGGCATTCTTCCGGATAATTTCCAGAAAATCTCTGACGTGATCGTGTTCCGCCGCGCTATCGAGAAGGGTTTCGGTGTAACCCTGAATAGAAGTAAGGGGCGTCCGCAGTTCGTGCGAAACATTGGCGATGAAGTCGCGGCGCGTCTTCTCCACTCTCTCGGTTTCAGTTAGATCGCGCAATACCGCTACTGCCCCGCCTCCCGGCATGGGCGCCGCTGTTACATCGAAAGTGTGAGAGGGCAGAATTGAAGTTGCGCGAGCCGTCGAAACTGTTCTTGATTGACTAGCATTGCGCAAAGCACGAAGAAAATCTGGATCGCGAACCGTTTCGACGATGGGCGCATTCAGCCGAGTATGTTGACGAATGAGTTTGTCCATCATCTGATTCGCCCATTGAACGCGCTGATCCGGTCCGATCGCAATGACGGCGTCCTGCATACTGTTGAGCAGAGTCTCGAGCTGCCGCTGGCTGGTTTGCAAAGCGGCGAACTTCCCTTCCAAGTCGTGCGCCGTCTTATCGAGAGCGGCAGCGACTTGTCCGATTTCGTCATCTGAGTCCTGAGGAATCCGGGCGGCAAGATCGCCGGCTGCCATCTGGCTCGCAAACTTCACGATGCGCTGCAGACGCCTCGCCATAGTTTGCGCAGCGATCCCAGCAATTACAACGCCTATAAGCAACGCTACCCCGGAGGCAATCAGCAAGGCGTTTTGTAGATGAGATGTAGCCTCGTCGATGTCCGAGAGAGAATAGGCGAGCCGGACCGCGCCTCCCTCGACCGGAGCCGCAATGTACAAGTAAGGACTACCGAAGACGCGCGCCTGGCGCGTATCACTGCCGATATTTCCCCTGAGGGCCGCTGCAAATTCTGGCAGTGAAGCGATGTTGTCGATGGAAGAGGCGGCGGCCTCGGAGTCCGCCATCACCCTGCCAGTCACATCAATCAGGGTTGCACGAGCTCCGGCAGCTTGTCCTTCTTGAGAAACAATATCCTGGACGCTGCGGGTCTGGCGATCGGTGTTCACGCGATGAGCAAACATCACAGTCTTCTGACGAAGATTCCGTTCGATTTCCTGACGGAGAGAATTTTCCCAGCTGCGATGGACAGACAGATCCAGCATCGCGGCCGTCGCCAGAATGACGAGCGCGAAGGCCGCGAGCACCTTAAGAAAAATCCGCTTTCTCAATTGCTTCTCACTTTGGGGCTTCGAAGCGATAGCCCGCGCCTCGAACCGTTTTCAAATAGCGGGGATTTTCCGGGTCCGGTTCAATCTTTTCGCGAATGCGGCGAACATAAACGTCAACCGAACGCGGCGTGACGTAAGAGGTGTCGCGCCATACGGAATCGAGAAGTTGGTCGCGCGTGAAGACTCGGCCCAAATGGCGGGCAAAGTAATCAAGCAACCGGAACTCAGTCGCAGTCGTTGTGATCGCTTTGCCGGCGACCATGAGAGTCATGGCGCTGGGATCGATCTCAACTTCGCCAACTTTGACCGGAGACTGCGAGAGCGGGCGTTCGAAGCGGCGCAGAACCGCTTTGACGCGTGCAACGAGTTCGCGCGGGCTGAACGGCTTTGCGATGTAATCGTCCGCTCCAAGTTCGAGGCCGAGGATTCGATCCGCTTCGCTACTCTTCGCGGTTAAGAAAATTACCGGAACCGCAGCCAGCGACTGGGTTCCGCGAATTTGACGGCAGAGGTCGAGACCGTCATGTCCGGGAACCATGATATCCAGGATGAAAATAGTGGGCCGCTGCCGCTCGGCCTCTGCAATAACTGTGTTGCCTGTAGAAAAAACCTTGATCGCAAATCCGGCAGCTTCGAGGTGATGGCGCACCAGACGGGAAATATCGGGATCATCTTCAATGACAAATATGCTTGGTTTCACAGTTTTATTGTAGCGAGGAACTCCGGATATTTCTCATCTTCTGACATCTTCCCAGCATCTTTCGGGAATAGCCGCCGCATAATGTGAATATCTGATGAATTAAGAGGCAACTGCCATGCGATATGAATTTTTGAGGATTGATTTCGGGTAGCGCAGGGCTTTCAGCCCTGCGGTATTCGCTTTCATACTCAATCGCAGCGCTGAAGCGCTGCGCCACCCAAAACCGAAGTGGAACGCACGTTAACGCCAGATATGGAACTGAAAGCTCGGAGCTAAAAGCTAGAGGCTAAGAGCTAGGAGCTAACAGCTGCCCTACTTAATCTCCATCACTTCT
>JAOAPG010000029.1 GCA_025462785.1 Acidobacteriaceae bacterium | reverse complement strand
GATCGGTGCATTGGGAGATTTGTTCGCGACAGCTGAAACCGCCGGCGATGATTAACGTTTCGGCCGGAGCTTTGCGGACGGCGGGCAGGAGCTCCAGTTCCCCGATCGCGATTGAAACGTCGTACTTTTCTGCTTCGAAGCCGAATGAGCCCGCCATCCCGCAGCATCCTGGCGCCGGACTGTGGTGATCGATTCCCATTCTCGTGAGAACGGATTCCTCGTCGGTCATCTTCATCAGCGATTTGTGGTGGCAATGACCGTGGACCAAAGCTTTGCGGGCAAGGGCGGGCAGTTTGAAGTGTTTTGCTTGCTTTTCGAGAAACTCGCTTAGGAGAAATGTGTGCTTCGCAAGCTGCTGGGCCCGCTGGTCATTGGGGAACAGATTCATGAGTTCGTCGCGGAACACTGCGGCGCAACTGGGCTCCAGAGCTATGACGGGAATGCCCGCTTCGATATCCGGGGCGAGAGCGTCGAGAGTTTGCAGGAGCAGGCGCTTGGCTCGATCGAGCATGCCGAAATCGTAAAGCGGCCGTCCGCAGCATAACTTAGCGGTGGGAAGCAGAACGTGGAATCCAGCCGCTTCAAGAACTTCTACTGCCGCTTTAGCGGTGTCTGGCGAGAAATGATTGTTGAAGGTGTCAGGCCACAGAATTACAGGAGGCCTGTCGAGATTTCGTGACTGCCGCCGCTCAAACCAGCTGCGAAAAGTTTGCGGAGCAAATGCAGGAACGGAGCGCTTTTGAGGCATTCCTGCAGCAAGCTTGGCGAAGTCCCGCAACACTGGCAATTGTGTCGCGAGATTAACCAGCCCTGGAATCTTGGATGCGAGCCTTGCCCAGATATCGATGTGTGCGAAGGCGTAGGCGCTCCGAGGGCGCAGCTTTCCTTCGTAATAGTGGGAGAAGAACTCAGCCTTGTAGGTCGCAACGTCCACTCCCACCGGGCATTCGCTCTTGCATCCTTTACAGGCCAGGCAGAGGTCGAGTGACTCCTTCACATGCTCGTCGCGCCAGCCATCTTTAATCGCGTCACCCTTGGTCATTTCCCATAAAAGATGAGCGCGGCCGCGAGTGGAATGCTCTTCGTCGAGAGTTACCCGGTAACTAGGACACATGACACCGCCCTCATGATTGCGGCACCTTCCTACTCCGACACATCGCAATGTTGCGTGCGCCAGACTGCCTTGGTCTTCTGGATACTGAAAATGGGTCTGCGGTTCCCACGGATGATAGTCAGCTCCCAAACGCAGATTATCGTCGAGCTTATAAGGCTCGATCAGCTTTCCCGGATTCATCTTCCATTCGGGGTCCCATAGCGATTTGAAATTGCGGAAGGCCTGCATGAGCTCCGGACCAAACATTTTCGGAAGCAGTTCGGCACGTTGTTGCCCGTCACCGTGTTCGCCGGAAATCGAGCCGCCATTGCTAACGACGAGATCCGCGGCTTCCTCCATGAATTTTCGGTATGTGCCGATGCCATCGGCTGATTGGAAATCGAAGCTAATGCGGGCGTGAACACAACCGTCTCCGAAATGGCCGTAGAAAGCACCTTTGTAGCTGTAGCTGTCGAGCATCTTTCGCAACTCGCGAAGATAAGCGCCCAGCTTCTCGGGAGCTACCGCGGAATCCTCCCACCCCTCCCAAGCCAGCGGCTCACCAGCCACATGGGAGGTCGCTCCGAGGCTCGATTCGCGCACTTCCCAGACCTTTTTTGCTTGTTGCTTGTCCGCCAGCAAACGCATGTTCGGAGAGTGTGGCCCTTTAGACAAAGCGGCCATAAGCGCGCGCGCTTGTGATTCCGCTTCCTGCGCGGTGTTCGCGCCGAACTCGGCAAGCAGCCACCCTCCACCTTCCGGCAGCAGCGCCAACCCTTCCGAGTTAATTCCCTTGCGCCGCGTGTATTCGACCAGGAGATTGTCCATGCCTTCGAGGCCGATCGGTTTGTGCGCCATGATCTCAAGGACGTGGTCAGCACATTGGAAAACGTCGGGATACGCGATAACCAGGAGGACACGTTCCTGCGGACTTTGAACGAGGCGGCATGTAGCTTCGAGAATACTGACGCAGGTTCCCTCCGATCCCACCAGCGCACGCGCCACGTGAAAGCCGTTTTCCGGAAGCAGAAAGTTCAAGTTGTATCCCGAAACCCGGCGCGCGATGTTGGGGAAACGCTCGCGAACCAGCGTGGAATAATCGTCCCGTATTTTTTTTAGTCCGGCGTAGATCTCAGCCCGACGGCCACCTTCGGCGATGATCTTCGCCAGTTCTTCTTCGCTGGTCTGACCGACTTTGAGTCGCAAACCGTCGTAGGTCAGAATTTCGAGCGCTTCGTTGTTTTCGTCGGTCTTCCCTGCCATGACGGAGTGAACGCCGCAGGAATTGTTGCCAATCATGCCTCCCAGCGTGCAGCGGCTGTGCGTGGCGGGATCAGGACCAAACGTCAGATAATGCTTCTCCGCCGCATTCCGCAGATGATCGAGAACGACTCCCGGTTGCACCCGTGCTATTCGCGCGTCGGGATCGATTTCGAGGATCCGATTCATGTACTTCGAATAGTCAAGGATGACCGCGACGTTGCAACACTGGCCGGCAAGTGAGGTGCCTCCGCCTCGAGAGAGAACAGGCGCGCCATGTTCGCGGGAAATAGAAATTGTCGCAATCACATCGTCTACGTCGCGGGGGACTACCACGCCGATGGGGATCTGGCGGAAGTTCGATCCGTCTGTGGCGTAAAGAGCGCGGCTACCGTTATCGAAACGAACCTCGCCGCGAACATGCTTACGCAGGGCTTCAGCGAGGGCTTCACGATTTACAACAGCGGATTTCGGCGAGCGAGCGAGGGCGGCTGAGTTGTCCTGCATTGGATTAGGATTGCGGACAGCGAGATTTATGTGAGCTTATCCTAGCAGCCGCGTCGTGTAATCAGCCATGCTGAGGCCCAACAATAGAAACAGGAAGAATATGGCTGAGATTACGACGGTCTTTGTCAGCCTCTCGCTGGTGTACTTTACGTGCATGAAGATGAGTACAACCAAGACGGCCTTAAAAGTGGCGATCGAAAGCGCGACAATGGTATTGAAAGGGCCGAGATCGATGAATGCCACTCCTGCCGTGATCACCGTCAGGCACATCAAGGCGATCCAGATCGTTACGTAAAGCTTGGTTGAAATAACGTGTGCAGACATGGCTGTGCTCACCTTAACGGTTTTCGATCAATCAGGTACAACAACGGAAACAGGTAGATCCAAATAATATCGACGAAGTGCCAATACAGGCCTCCGTTTTCGATCGGAGTGTAGTACTCGGGCCCGTACTTCCCTTTCCACGAGTAGTACGTCAAAAATGCGAATATTCCTATGCCAACAATCATGTGCAGCGCGTGCAGCCCTGTCATGGCAAAGTAGAGCGAAAAATATATCTGGGAATGCGAGGGATCGATGTGAATCTGAGGATAGTTCTGGATTATGTCGCTCACATCGAACGAGTGTCCGGGGATATGGTGCTCCTCGTACTTCTGGTACCACTCGATTCCTTTGATCCCCAAAAATGCAACGCCGAAAACCAAAGTTGCCAGCAACAGACCGACTAGTTGCTTTCGTTTTCCCAGCTGCGCAGCTTTAACTCCGAGTGCGACGGTCAAGCTGCTGCAAATCAGGACAACCGTATTAATTGTTCCCAACCAAATATCCAAGCTGCGGCTGCCTGCGGCAAATTCGTTGTAGTACCAATAGCGATAGACCAGGTAAGCGCAGAACATGCCGCCAAAGAACATCACTTCCGTCGCCAGAAACAGCCACATGCCGAGCGAGGCGGTATTGCGTTGCTGCTCCGGAGTCGCGAAGTGATGCAATAGCGCCGGATTGTCGTGCTCAGGATGCTCAACGAGAAGCGGACTATCGCTCAAGCGTCACCTCCATAGGCAAGGGAATGTGTTCGTAGTCGTAAGCTTCCCAAGTCACTTCTGGCGTCTCGTCGAAATTAAATGTTGTCGGAGGTGACTGCGTCGTCCACTCGAGCCCCGATGCTCCCCAAGGATTGTCGCCAGCTAATTTGCCGTAGCGCAGAGACCACAAGAGGTACACCATTGGCAGCAAATACCCGACAGCCAGAATGGAAGCGCCTGCCGTCGAGAATACGTTCAACACCTGGAACTCCGGCGGATACTGCCAATAGCGGCGCGGCATTCCCAGGTAGCCGAGAATGAATTGCGGGAAGAATGTAAGGTTGAAACCGATGAACACAATCATCGCCGACAAGCGGCCCCAAGCCTCTGGATACATGCGTCCGGTAATTTTCGGCCACCAGAAATGCAGACCGCCGAGGTATCCCATGAGCGCACCGCCGACCATGATGTAGTGGAAGTGGGCGATTACGAAATAGGTGTCGTGCACATGGACATCGATCCCTAAACATGCAAGAAACAGGCCGGTAAGGCCACCGATCGTAAATAGGCCAATAAAGCCCAACGCGTACAGCATCGGTGTCGAAAACGAAATAGACCCCTTGTACATGGTTGCGGTCCAGTTAAAGACCTTGACGGCGGAGGGAAGCGCAACCAAGTAGCTCAGAATCGAAAACACCAGCGCCGCATAAAGCGAAATACCGGCCACAAACATGTGGTGAGCCCAAACCAAGAATCCGAAAACCGCTATGGCAATGCTGGACATAGCTACCGCTTTGTAGCCAAACACGCGCTTGCGGCTAAAACACGGGATAATTTCACTGACCACTCCCATTGCCGGCAAAATCATGATGTACACGGCAGGATGAGAGTAGAACCAGAAGAGATGCTGAAACAGCACTGGATCGCCGCCACGAGTTGGATCGAATATTCCCAAACCAAAAGCACGTTCCATTACGACCAGCAAGAGTGTGATCGCAATGACCGGCGTCCCAAGCAGGAAGATAATGCTGGTCGCATAAGTGGACCAGAGAAAGAGCGGCATGCGGGACCATGTCATTCCCGGCGCCCGCATACGGTGAATCGTTACAACGAAGTTAAGGCCGGTTAAGATTGAAGAAAATCCGTTGATAAAGATTGCCAGCCCGGCTTCGGTCACGTTTGTATTGCTGAAACCCGTACTGAACGGCGTATAGAAGGTCCAACCCGTATCCACTCCGCCTGTCAGGATGCAAAGCAGCATCAACAGGCCACCCGCAATGTACAAATACCAACTCAACAGGTTGATGCGAGGAAATGCTAGATCCTTAGCACCGACCATCATCGGAACCAGGAAGTTACCGAGTGTTGCCGGTATGGAAGGTATGAGGAAGAAAAACACCATGACTTGCCCGTGCATGGTGAAGAGCTTGTTGTAAGTGTCCGCAAGCACTAGGTCGCCTGCGGGCGTCAGCAACTCGAGCCGAATCAGGAGCGCGAAAAAACCTCCCACAAAAAAGAAGAAGGTAATCGAGATCAGATACAAAAGGGCAATGCGTTTGTGGTCCGTGGTAAGGAGCCACGATTTAATCCCATATTCCGCGTTCAGGTAATTCTCGCGTTCGGTTGTTACTGCTGCGGTAGCCATTTCCATTCCTTAAGGTTGCTGCGGTTTCGTTTCAGCCGCGGCAATGCCGGGGCTGTTTACCGATCCCGCTGGAGGCGGATTCAATGATTTTACGTAAGCGACCAGTTCATTCAATTGCTCTTCATTCAGCAATCCCTGAAAAACCGGCATGATCGGTTTGAATCCACTCACTATTTTGGCGCTCGGATTGACGATGGATTCGCGAATATAGTTGTCATCGGCGACTACGGTCTGGCCGTCTTCGAGCCTCACCGGATTCCCGTAGACTTCGGACAGGATGGGACCGCGGCCCTGCATCTCAGACTGATGACAGGTTGGACATCCGAGTTGAGCAAACAGGCTTGCCCCGTTTGCCGCCAGCGAGCCAAATGCCCCACCCGTTGTTAACCATGCCTGATATTGTGCCGGCTCCATAACTACGATTTGACCAACCATGCCGGAATGCTGAGTACCGCAATATTGCGAACAAAATAAATGATACGTGCCGGGCTGGGTCGCACGAAACCACAAAGTAGTGTAGCGGCCAGGTACAACGTCCTGCTTGATGCGAAATTCAGGCACGAAGAAACTATGAATGACATCCTGAGATGTCATGATCAGCTTAATATCCCGGTTCGCCGGAACGTGCAGTTGATTAATTTCGCGCTGTCCCTCAACGTGCTGGAGTTTCCACATCCACTGCTTACCGACAACATAGATTTCCGCTACGTCCCTGGGCAGCACACGCTCCTGGAAATAGATAATTGCGCCCCAGGCAAAGATCAGCATGAAAATTCCGAGGGGAACGACCGTCCAGGCAATCTCCAATAATACAGAGCCTTCAATCTGCTGCGCCTCGCGCCCATCCAGACGGCGGCGGTATTTCGTGACGAACACCACAATAGTGATGAAGATGGCTACGCACGTAAATAACGACAGCAGTACGAGAAAAATGTAGAGCAGATCTACATTGCCGGCCATCGTTGAGGCCCGTGCAGGCCAAAGTGGAAGGTTCTCAAACATAGCTATGGGACCTGTCCCGCTCCTTGCGAGTCGGGGTGCTACCGCGGCGGAACAGAACCGTGAGGAACACACCCAAGATCAGTATGGTTGCCGCGCCCGACAACTGCAGAACCCTCGTAATTATCGCGCCATATTTTCCCGTCACCGGATCGTAGTGGTAGCAGTACAGCAACACCTGATCTACAGCAGTTCCGATCTTATTTTGCGAAGCTTCGATCAATCCCAGTCGCAAATCCTTGGGAGGATACTCGACTCCGTAGAAATACCGCGCGATCTTTCCGTCGGGCGTAAGAATCATGATCGCGGTTGCGTGCGCGAACTGATCGGATTTTGGATCGTACTCATACTGAAAACCTGCAGCCTTGGTCAACGCGCTAATAGACTCCTGCGTTCCCGTCAAAAAGTGCCAACCTGCTTCGGCCCCTTCGCGGTGGTAATCCTTCACGTACTCCGCTTTTTTCGCGGCCGCAATCTGCGGCGTATCTTTGGGATCGAAGCTCACTGTCAAAATGTCGAACTCTTTGCCGACCTCGAATTTCAACACTCGCAACGAACTCTCCAGGCCACGTAATACTTCACCGCACAACATCGGGCAGCGGTAATAAACCAAATTCAAAATGACCGGCTTCGTGCCGAAGTAATCTCCAAGACGAACGGTCTTTCCAGTTTCATCCCTAAACGTCAGATCCGCCGGAATCTGCTGATTCAGATTCTGCGAAATTCCCACATCTTTCAGCCCCTGGGGCCGAACACTTGCTGGCGGCGACATGACTCCCGTCGTCATTCCTTGCCCAAACGCCGACGCCATCAAGCCGAGCATCGTTAGCGCAATGACAAGGATCCATCTCGAATTATTCTTACTGCGCACTACTGGTTCCCTTTCGATTGCTTGGCATTATCCTGCGAAGGCGCTTCGCTATGGTCCGAAGCGTCTGCAGCGGCCTTTACCGTGTTGACGACCGAGGGTGGTGCCGTTCCGGTGCGAGGTGTCGTTGGCAATCCACGTTGCGCCATCAACTCCATGGCGCGATCGATTGGAATGTGCATGACACCGCTCTCTTGATCTACCCAGCCGTAAGTGTGTAGCTCCTGTTCTTCTTTGAGCCGGAAATCATGGATTTCGGTACGCTCATCAGTCTCAAGGCGTGGCTGCGGAAATTGCTTAATGTTCTCAGGAAGAACGGCACGCGTATCTGCCCTGGCCGGAAGCAACGGACTCACAACTGCAATCTGGTGCTCGTGGTTATACAGCTCGGCAATGTAGAGCGTTCCGCGCAGTACTAACGCCACAAGTGCAGTTCCCAAGATGATGGCGAGGAAGAAAGCGTAAACGGGACCCGAGCTTAAGTCTTGCCGCTCGAACCCTAATTCAGGATTGTCCCCGTGCGGATTATGGGTGTGCCCGTGTCCGTTAGTCATGTGCCGGCTCCAAAAGTGCTTGAGACTTCGGATCGTGCAAAACCAAGAGCGGACGCGATTTCAGATTGCGGAAAAACAATGCCAGCCAAAGACCGCCGATCCCCAATGGAACCACCACGTCAAGGAAATGCAGATAGAAGGTTGGATGCCATGTCGGCTCGATGTACCAGTACAAGTCCACCCCGCGCATGAAAATCATCCATGCCGCGAGTGCAGTCAGGGTTCGCGGATTCCGTTTGAATGGGCGTGACAACAGCAGCAGGAATGGAATTGCAAAGTGGAAGAGGAACAAATACAGCCCGACACCTTGCCATCCGCCGTTGAGACGCCGCGTGAACCACGTGATCTCGTCCGGCAAATTGCCCGCCCACGTAATCAGAAGCTGCGAGAACGAAAAATACGCCCATAGCATGGTGAATGCGAGCATCAGCTTGCCGTGGTCATGCACTTCTCTCGGCTTCAGAAACAGTGAAGTCGGCTTGTACCTATAAAGAATTGTTTCCACCACAACCATTAACGAGAGTGCCGACAAAGATTGTCCGACTATGAAGATCAATGCGTAGATGGTAGAGATCCAAGGCGCATTCAAAGACATCACCCAATCAATGACGGCGAAGGAAATGGTGAACGCATAGAGAATTATTCCCGGCGCGCTGATTTTCCGCAGAACCGGTAAGTCTCGCGTGGGAGCTTGATCCTGCTCGGCCGATGCCCGATTCAGGGAATAAACCAGCCATCCCCAGATGATGAAGTAAATGACGGCTCGGATGATGAAGCCGCTGTGCGTCAGGTACGACTGCGTTACATCGTGAAGGCGCTTGTCGTTGGCGATCACCGCCGGATCAAGCCATCCATACAGGTGATGCATTCCCAGAATCACGGGAATGAAAAGCACCGCCATAAGCGGTAGAGTTCGTGTTCCTGCCTCGAGCGGCCGGCGAATGACCGTGCCCCACACTCCGCCTGTTACATGCTGCAACATCAAGACCGCCAGGCAGCCCAGCGTCGCGCCGAGCCAGAGCATGTAACCGATCAGGTAAGAATGGAAAAATTGATCCGGCGAGATGAATGCAAATATCGCTGAGACAGCCGCAAAAATGACGCCTACAATCAGCGTTCTTTGCTGAGCGGTCTGCACCACCGGCGGCGCCATCATATCCAAGTTGTTCACGCGCGCCGTGCTCATTTGTGTTCTTCTCCCTGGTTTGTCGAACTAGCTCCCGAGCTCTGCTCGGCTGACGCCTGCGGCGCAAGTTCGGGCGCTGTCGCGCCAGACGGCGGATCACCCTGGAACACTGGCGGCTCCGATGGGACTTTTTGTCCGGAAGGAGCATCCGCCGAGGTCGCTGCCTGACTCAGCTGTAAAGCTCGGATATACGCGACGATTGCCCAACGGTCGTGAGCCGGAATTTGGGCGGCATAGTCGGGCATGGCTCCAAAGCCGTCTGTCATTACATTGAACAAATATCCCAAAGGCGCTTTGCGCAGACGATCCGTGTGATAAGACGGCGGAGCACGGAAGCCGCGCTGCACGATCATGCCATTGCCATCACCTACACGGGAGTGACAAGGCGCGCAGTAGATGTTGAATCTCTGCTGACCTCGCGTCAGTACATCCTGGTTGACCGGAAACGGCATGTAGTCGCCGAACAGATTGCCCACTTTGCCGGTATAGAAATAAGTGTCTTCGTGCAATTGGCCCCGCGCTACTGTCCCGTCGACAGGTTGACGCGCGGATCGCAAGTCTCCGTAAAAATCGCTCTTCGCCAGCGGCTTAAATCGCGGCTGATCGTGCATGTCCTGCCGGCAACCTGCCAGGGCCAAGACCGGGAGCAGAAGCAGCGGCAAAAATTTTCGAGGACTCCGCATGCTAGCTGGGAACCTCCGAAATGGAGTGCGGACTAAGACTCTCGAGGAAAGCGCGTGTTTTCACGGCGTCGTATTTAGGATCGGAGGAAAACACGATCAGGAAGAACTTATCCTTTGTTACGAACTCAAAGCGCGGCACGTTGAACACGGGATGATATGGCATGGGCAGACCGTTCAAGGCAAGCATCCCGAAAACTGCCGCCAGCACCGAGAACAAAATAGTCAATTCAAAAGTCACGATGATGAATGAAGGCCATGAGTGCAGCGGTCTGCCTCCGACGTTCACGGGGTAGCTGACGGTCGAAATCCACCACTGCATTGCGTATCCCGTGATGCAGCCGAGTATTCCTCCGACCAGCACGACGGGCGCTACCCCATTGCGATGAAAGCCAATTGCCTCAGCCAATTCTTCGATCGGGAACGGACTATAGGCATCGATCTCTCTGTATCCGGCTTCATGCGTGCGCTCAGCAGCCTGGACGATGTCGGCTGGCGTGTCGAACTCCGCCAACAAGCCGTAAATCGGATCGCGCTTCATTTGTGTTTCACCTCCGCCTCGGGCAGCAGAGTGCGTATTTCAAAGATCGAGATCATCGGCAGCAGGCGAACGAACAAGAACATCAAGGCGCTGAATAGACCAAGTGTCCCGATGAAGACCGCCCAATCCCAACGCGTCGGGTAGTACATTCCCCACGATGAAGTCAGGAAATCACGATGCAGACTGACCACAACGATAATGAACCGCTCCAGCCACATGCCGACTAGCACGTCGAGCGAAATCAGGAACAGCCATATCGGATTTGTGCGGAATTTCCTGATCCACAAGATTTGCGGCAAAACAATATTGAAGAAGAGTAGAGCCAGATACCAGGGAGCGTATGGCCCGTGCAGGCGATTCCAACGCAAGAATCCCTCGTAGGGATTGCCGCTGTACCAGTTCATGAACGCTTCGAAAGCGTATCCGTAGGCTACGATTAAGCCCGTTGCCAGCATCACCATGGCCGAGTTTTCAAGGTGCCGCTCGGTAATGAAATCGCTCACGTCGTAATACTTGCGGATCGGAATCGCGAGCACCAAAACCATGGCAAAGCCGGAGTAAATAGCGCCAGCTACGAAATACGGAGGAAAGATCGTGGTGTGCCAGCCGGGAACGATGCTGATCGCAAAATCGAAGCTCACCACCGTGTGAACTGAGAGCACGAGGGGAGTGGCTAACCCGGCAAGCAGCAAGTACGCCGTTTCATAACGAGCCCAATGGCGGGCTGAACCTCGCCAGCCCATGGCCAGTAATCCAAAAACGAATCGAACAACCGGGTTGGTAGCGCGATCACGCATGGTCGCGAGATCTGGAATGAGTCCTACGAACCAAAAGAGCAACGATGTTGTGGCGTACGTTGAAACTGCGAACACGTCCCATACCAAAGGGCTGCGGAACTGCGGCCAGTAATTCATGGTATTTGGATAGGGAAAAAGCCAATATCCCAACCACGGACGGCCCATATGGAGCAGCGGGAACATGCCGGCGCAAGCCACAGCAAATAGCGTCATGGCTTCCGCAAAACGGTTGATGGAGTTTCTCCACGACTGTCGCAGCAATGCAAGAATGGCGGAGATTAACGTTCCAGCGTGGCCGATTCCGATCCACCAAACAAAATTAACGATGGCAAATCCCCAACCGACCGGGATATTGATGCCCCAAATTCCGACGCCCTTAATGAACAAGTAACCGACAGCGAACAACAAGACTTGCAAGATCAGGAACGAGACCGCAAAACCGAATACCCATCCGGCTTTAACGGGCCGCTTGAGCACGATCGAGCTGATCTTGTCGGTAACACTGGCAAAGGAATGCCCCGGCTCGATGACGGGCGCTTTCTTGGTCTCCAGTGGCGTTTGCGTTGTTGCCATGCTCGACTGTGCTCCGCTTAAGTTTCCAGCTCGGGGTTAGGGTTGCGAATCTCTGCCAAATACGTTGTGCGCGGCCGGGTATTCAAATCCGCCAGCAGACTGTAATTTCGTGAACTCGTCTTCAGCTGCGTAACCCGGCTGTTAGGGTCGTTGATGTTGCCAAAGATAATCGCGTTGGCTGGACAAGACTCCTGACAAGCCGTTTGCAACTCACCATCTTTAATTGTCTGCTTCTCCGGATCGGTCGCCGTCTCGGAGTCGATGCGATGCTGGTTAATGCGCTGCACGCAATAGGTGCACTTTTCCATCACACCACGGCTGCGGACGGTGACATCGGGATTCCGCATCATCTTGAGCTGCGGCGTCTCCCAATCTTGGAATAACAGGAAGTTAAACCGACGCACTTTGTACGGGCAGTTGTTGGAGCAATACCGCGTACCCACGCAGCGGTTGTAGATCATGTCATTCAGGCCTTCCGTGCTGTGAACGGTGGCTCCGACCGGGCATACCAGTTCGCACGGCGCGTTCTCGCACTGCATGCAAGGTACCGGCTGAAAGTAGGCCTTCGGATTGGCGCGGTCGCCCTGGTAGTAGGCATCCACTCGCAACCAATGCATGTGGCGGCCTCTATTCACCTGCTCTTTGCCGACTACGGGGATATTGTTTTCCGACTGGCAAGCGAGGATGCAGTTATTGCATCCGACGCAGGCATTCAGATCGATAGTCATACCCCACGCGTATTTTTCTTTTTTGTAGTCGAAACCTGGGTAAAGCGTCAGACCCGGGGCCGGTTCATCTTCCCTGGCAAACTCAGGTTCTTTGCGGTATTCCTCTAAGTTTTTCGTCTGCACCAGCGGACGATCGCCGCCGTCCGGGGTTTCCATTGTCTGGTAGCCCTGCGTCGAAGCTAGGAGATACGTTTCTCCTGTTTTGCTCAGGACCGCGCCAGTGGTGAACCAGGGCGCTGCACTTGTCCGCAGCGGATACACATCAAAACCGGTACCCGTACCTGCTCTCCCTGCACGGCGTCGCCCGTAACCAAGAAATACAGTTATGGAATTGTCAGGATGTCCAACCTGAATCCAAACCGCACCCTGGACGGTCTTTCCGTTCAGCTGCAAATTAATCAGATCTTTTGATTGAAGCCCCATGCGCTCGGCCATCGCCGGACTTACGAGCGTTGGATTATCCCAAGTCATCTTGGTCATTGGCTTGGGCAGCTCTTGCAGCCAGCCGTTGTTAGCAAAGCGTCCGTCGTAAATGGAGGGATCGCGGCGGAAGTTGATTTCGAGGCTGTTCTGATCAGCACTAGCCTGGGAAGGAACGTTGCCCGCCTTTGCCGAGACTTGTTTAGGAGCAAACGCGGTTCCTTTAACCCATCCGTCGTGCAGTGATTTTCGCCAGAACGTATCGAACTCGGCTCCGGTGTATTTCGACTTCCAGTAGTCCTGTACCAGCTCGTGTCCGTTCGCTTGGGGATTTCCGGCGAACACCGCAGCTACTTCCAATATGCTCTTGCCGCCATACAGAGGCGCTATAAGCGGCTGAACAATTGTGACGGTGCCATCGTAGGCGCGAGCGTCTCCCCAAGCTTCAAGATAATGCGCTTCGTTGATATGCCAGTGACAGAGTTCAGCAGTCTCATCGTTATAAAGACCAACGTGCACTCGGGTGGGAATATTGCTGTTTTTAAGCGCATCGGCAAAATCGATATCTGCCGGTGCATCGTAAACAGGATTGCCGCCGAGAACGAGAAGCACTTGCACCTTGCCGCCGCGCATGTCTGCTACTAATTCTTTCAGCGAGTCAGCCTGATTCACAGGATTGGCGTTGACCGGATCGGTATAGACCACGGTCCTGCCGACATTTCCGAGAGACTGATTGATTGCATGAGCCAGGGCGTGAACCGCAGGCGATTGATGATCCCCAGGGATAACTACGCTGGATCCTTTATGGCTTTGCAGATCTTTCACCAGAGCCAACAAGTATTTCTGCTGCTCACCGTTTAGCGTCCCGCCGCCCGCATTCGCACCCACAGCCGCAGCGAGTGCGATCGCAAAGGCTTCAACTTCTGATGCGCGAATTGGTAGTCGATGATCCGCCTTAGCGCCCGTAGAACTTGGCGTGCTCTCGACCACATACAGCCGGCTCATGGTTCCGCTATCGGGATTCCGCCGCTTGGCAAAATCACGCGCATAACGGATCGACCCCGGGAACCCCGCGTACAGAAAATCGGCGTCAAGCGAGACGATCACATCCGCATTGTCGAGTTTGTATTGCGTCTCAACCGGTTGACCGAAAGCTGCCTGCGCTCCAGCCAGCACGTTATCGCGATTGACCGGCTCGTAAGTGTGCCACTTGGCCTGGGGATAATTAGAAATTACCTGGTGCAACTGGTCGGCTAGCGTTGGAGAAGAAATCACCTGCGTCAGAATACGAATGCCAGCGCCTTCGTTCGCGCTTTGCGCGGTGAGCGGTATCTGGATCGCTTCGAGGAATGTCCCCCATGCGCTCAGCTCACCCAAATAGACAACATGCTGAGAGCGGTCGGGATCGTACATTTCGAGCAAAGAAGCTTGGGAGAAAATATCTGTGCCGCCCAGACTCGCGGGATGCTGTTCATTTCCCTCGACTTTGGTTGGGCGATACATGTGACTTTCGACCAGAACTGGATTTGCATATCCACTCAAGGTGAAAGCGCTCGAATAAAAGAGCGGGCGACCAGGGACTAATTCCTCTGGCTGCTTTACATAGGGGACAATTGACTCCAGCGGCTGCTTGGTGCACGCCGTCATCCCGGCCATTGCAAGTGACGCGCCCATGAGCTTCATGAAGCCGCGGCGCGATACCGAATCCAGCCATTCGGAGGCGCCCTTCGGGAACTCGCGATGCATCATCTCCTGAAATTCGGAGCTTCCCGCCAGCTCTTCAAGGCTGCGCCAGTATTCCGGCCCCTTGGTTTCAGCGATGCGAGCGCGCGCTGTTTCCAGATCGAGCTTGCCCTTTTTAGTGGGGCAGACTTCCTCGCGATGCTGCTTGCCGTTTTGCTCTTCCATCTTCATCGCTAACGATTTCTTTCCTGCTTCGATTACTTAAGCTTTACCTGTGACACGTAGAGCAACTTGTGATATCCGTCGGAGTACGTAAATTGTGCTTGTGAATCAAATACTTTCCTAACTCGCGCTGATCTGTGTACTTCGTACCATCCACCTCGACGGGCTTCGCGCTTGTAGGCTGCTCGTATCGCATGTAGAACACTTGATCTCGAGGCCGCAAGTATTTGTCCGGCGCGCGGTGGCAGTCCAAACACCACTCCATTTGCAAGGATGCAAAGTTGTACATCAATGGCATGCGGTCTACGGGGCCATGACAGGTGTTACAGCCGACGCCCTTGCTGATGTGAATGCTGTGATCGAAATAAACGAAATCGGGAAGATCGTTGACCCGGTTCCAGACCAAAGACTTTCCAGTGCGATAGCTTTCCCGAACCGGTTCAAGCAGCGGCGCTCCCACCCAGATTTGCGAATGGCAGTTCATGCAGGTCTTCGTAGGAGGAATTCCCGCGAAGTGTGAATTTTCCACAGAGGTGTGGCAATAGCGGCAATCGATTCCAAGGCCAGCTACATGGTGTTGATGACTAAACGGTACAGGCTGAGGACGAGCGACTCCGGCGTACGTGACATACGGCGAACGCTGCAGCTGGATGCAAGCCCAAAGAGCGACAGAAGCCACGATGATCACGGCAAAGATCGTGGCTTTCGAAATTGTGTTCGAACTTCGATGAAAAATCTGCATCCGACTAAGAAGTTCCCGTCCAGCAGGAGGCGCTAAGCGCCCCGGTTCATGCAGCGTTGCAAGATAAGATCACTGAGCCAAATGAGCTTGTTTTAGAAAACTTGTGATTATATCAGCTCACAGCAGTTTGCAAACTACGTTCGTGTGCAAGAAATAAAAACATTTTGAATATGCGTTTCCTTAGCAATTTTTCCCAAAGGTTTTGAGAGGCCACTCTTGCGTGCGACTAATGATTAAGATTCTCACTAGCGAAGATTCATGACCAAGAGCTTTGGTTCTGTCATTTCTTCTATCGCGTAACGTAACCCTTCCCTGCCCAAGCCGGACTCTTTGATGCCCCCATAAGGCATATGGTCGATGCGGAAAGAGGGAACATCTCCGGCCACCAAGCCACCCACTTCGAGCTCTTCATATGCATTGAACATCAACTTCGCATCTTTGGTGAATATTCCTGCTTGCAAGCCGTAAGCAGAATTGTTCAATTCTCGAACTGCGTCTTCAAATTTATCGTAAGACTCGACTGTGACAACAGGCGCGAAAATTTCCTGGCAGTTCACCTTCATGTCGGGACGCGTGCCGGTCAGTACAGTGGGCTCAAAGATTGAACCGCTCCGCTTTCCTCCACATAAAAGCCGGGCACCTCCTCGGACAGCCTCATCCACCCAAGCGCTCGCACGAATCGCATCGCTTTCGCGGATCAGCGGCCCGAGATCGGTAGACTCTTGCAGCGGATCTCCGGAAATCAGCTTATTCACTCCTGCAAGCAGTAGCTCAATGAATTTAGACGAAACGGAACGTTCCACCAGAATTCGCTGAACGGAAATGCAAGTCTGACCCGCGTAAACAAAGCCCCCTGCTACACAGCGTTCCGCGGCATAGGCGAGGTCGGCGTCGCTGTGGACGATGACTCCCGCATTGCCTCCGAGTTCGAGGACTACTTTCTTTTTACCGGCATTTTTCTTGATCTGCCATCCCACCGCCGCGCTGCCAGTAAAGCTAACCATTTTGAGGCGATCGTCTGCGACCAGCAGGCCAGCATCTTCGTTCGAGAGTGGCAGCACATTCAGTGCGCCATCTGGCCACCCGGCCTGCTGGACCGCGTCGGCCATCAGCATGGAAGTTAACGGAGTTTGCGGCGCTGGTTTCAGCACCATAGTGCAACCAACTGCAATGGCCGGCGCAACTTTGTGTGCTACAAGATTCAAAGGGAAATTGAATGGCGTAATTCCTGCAATCGGCCCCAGAGGAAAGCGCCGGACGATGCCCCAGCGGCCGGCCGTATACTCCTGCCAATCGAGCGGCAAGTATTCTCCGTAAATGCGGGTGCTCTCTTCAGCTGCCACATTGAACGTGAACACCGCTCGATCCACTTCTGTTCGCGCTGCCCTGATCGGCTTTCCTGCTTCAAGTGCGATGGTGCGCGCGAATTCCTCTTTGCGCTCGGCAATGTTCTCTGCAATCCGCCTTAATACGCGCTGCCGTTCAAAAGCGGGGAGTCGTCGTGTCGTGCCGAAAGCCTTCACGGATGCGGCGATTGCCGCTTCAGCATGCTCGCGCCTGCCCTGAAATACGAAACCCACTAGGCTGCCATCGAACGGTGAACGTACTTCGACCCGGTCGCCTTCCTCGATCCATTTACCATCGAGCAAGAACCCTTGCGTGCTGACGGGAGTCAAAGTCATCTCGGCCATGGCAACTTCTCCACTTCGAACTTCCTAAAAAGATTACGCGAAAGTTATAGAGTTTGCACTCGCGGCATTCGCGCACATTCAATTCGATGAGCGACTTACTTCCAGAGTTCTATAATATTGCCGAACATGAGAGTAGTTTCGCGACTGATTAGGGAGAGCTGTTGACCGAAACCATTTTGGAACCGATTTCTAAAATTGCAGAGCTGTTGCGGAGACGAGAAATTTCTCCAGTAGATTTAACCCGTGATTGTTTGGCGCGAATCGAGAAATTCAATCCTACTCTCAATGCCTTTATCACGGTCGCTGCCGACTCCGCTCTCGCCCAAGCACGACAGGCGGAGAAAGAGATTCAGGGCGGTGACTGGCGCGGTCCATTGCACGGAATTCCTATTGGGTTGAAGGATCTCGTCGACACAGCGGGAATCCGCACCACCGCCGCAAGTGCTTTGTACAAAGATCGCACACCAGAACACGACGCCGCAGTCGTTACTCTTTTGAAGAATGCCGGTGCCGTTCTGTTAGGCAAACAGAATATGCACGAGTTCGCGTACGGAGGAAGCTCTGTCATCAGCCACTATGGCCCGGTCCGCAACGCGTGGAATGTGGAGCACATTGCGGGAGGCTCCTCTGGAGGTTCGGCGACCGCTGTTGCTGCTGGCCTTTGCTACGGAGCGATCGGTACCGATACAGCGGGCTCTATTCGCGAGCCAGCGGCTCTGTGTGGGGTCGTCGGTCTTAAAGCAACGTATGGGGCAGTCAGTGCGCAAGGAGCGATCCCGCTTTCATCGTCGCTCGACCACATTGGACCGATTACGAGGACAGTGACGGATGCGGGAATTCTGTTTGCAGCTATCGAGGAGAATGCACCAAAGCCCATTGAGAATGCAGCAACTAAGACGCTGCGAATTGGCATTCCCCGCAACTTTTTTTACGAATATCTTGATTCAGAAGTTGCTGCCGCCATCGAAGAGGCATTGCTCGTACTCGGCAAATTAACCGCGAGCAGTCGTGAGATAACCCTCTCTGTTGACACGGATCGCACGCTACAAGCCGCTGAGTCTTATGCAGTGCACGCGGAATCAATCGCAGCTACCCCGGAACTTTATCAGCCTGAGACCTTGCGTCGTCTTCTTGGAGGCAAAGATTTTATCGAATCCGAAATTGCCCACCATCGCCGTCAGCTTGAAGTAGCGAGACACGAAATCAAAAGTGTTTTCAGCGATGTGGATTCACTTGTGACTCCTACTACGCTGATACCTGCGCCCAGGCTTGCCGACCTGCAGGCGAATCCAGAGAACCTCCGGCCTCGCGAAGTCGTGATGCTGCGGAATACTCGCCCGTTTAACGTCTGGGGATTACCGGCGATCTCGGTACCATGTGGATTCACCAAAGCTGGTTTGCCGATCGGATTGCAAATCGCTGGAGCGCACGGCCAAGAAGCCACAGTTCTCCAACTCGCCCAAGCTTATGAAGACGCGACAGAGTGGCACAAGCATCAGCCGCGCTGCGGTTAGTCGACCGAGTGCACGTCAGCAGGAAGCATGGTTACAAACATGCACTCCCCCGTGAGCTTGGAACACGACAGAACACCGCGCCGGAGAATTTTCGTGGGAGCATCGTCGGGGAAGCTCAGGGTGTAGGAAGCCGTCTTCAGTGCATCGGAAAAGACATTCAGCTTTTCATCTCCGCTGACAAATTTCACCCCTTCAACGGATGTTCCAGAACT
>JAOAPG010000335.1 GCA_025462785.1 Acidobacteriaceae bacterium | reverse complement strand
ACGGCAAGACCTACGGACAGGTGTTTCGGGAGCAAGAGTAAAGGACGTTACTATGCAAATCGGCATGATCGGTCTTGGAAGGATGGGAGCCAACATGGTTCGGCGGCTCATCCGCAAGGGTCACAGCTGCGTAGTATTCAACAGGTCACCGCAAGCGGTGAATGAACTCGTCAAGGAAAACGCGATCGGCGCCACCTCGCTCACAGACGTTGTGAAAAAACTGGAGAAACCACGGGCGATTTGGCTGATGGTGCCGGCGGCGGCCGTCGATGATACCATCGCCGATCTTTCGCCTCATCTCGAGGCGGGGGACATCCTCATCGACGGCGGCAACTCTTATTACGTTGATGATCTGCGGCGCGCAAGGCAACTCGCTCCCCAAAAGATCCACTACGTTGATGTGGGAACCAGCGGAGGAGTTTGGGGTCTGGAACGAGGCTATTGCATGATGATTGGCGGAGAGACCGAGGTCATCCAGCGGCTCGATCCAATTTTCGCTGCCCTCGCTCCCGGAATAGGCAACATTCCGCGCACCGACGGCCGAGACAAGATCAGGGGTACGGCGGAGCAAGGCTACCTGCACTGCGGCCCAAATGGTGCTGGTCATTTCGTCAAGATGGTGCACAACGGAATCGAGTATGGCGTCATGGCCGCATATGCGGAGGGGTTCTCTATTCTGCGGAGCGCTAACGTCGGCAAACAAGCAAACCGAGCAGCCGATGCGGAAACTACGCCATTGCGCAACCCCGAACAATATCAGTACGACCTGAATCTGCGCGACATAGCGGAGCTTTGGCGTCGTGGAAGCGTAATCGCTTCGTGGCTGCTGGATCTGACAGCCAGCGCGCTGGTTCAGGACCCGAATCTTTCGAAATTTGCCGGGCATGTCTCCGACTCCGGCGAAGGACGTTGGACGATTAAAGCTGCGATCGACGAAGCAGTACCAGCCCCAGTTCTGACCACTGCGCTTTACGAGCGATTCAGTTCTAGAGGGGAGGCCGACTTCGCCAACCAGCTCTTATCTGCGATGCGGTATGAATTTGGTGGTCATCTGGAGAAATCCGACGAGAAATCCAAAGTAGCTTAAGGGGACGCTGCCTGCCGCGTTCTCTAATTACTTGACGAGGTGACATTCCAGCTGCTGCACTGAGCAAGCTCTCATTGCGCCGCTTCAACGCTGCCAGGCTGAGCAGAGCGGACAGCGTGAGCGTCGCGGCTATCCATGCAGGGCCACTTCTTCGATCTGCCACTGAAATTCGGGTGTTTGGAGATGAACCGCAGTGGGGTTGAAGTCTGCATTCTATCCTCCGGGAACTTACACACTTTCCGTTACAGGTGTTGGTTTCTCCAGGCAAGAGCAGTCTGGGTTGGAGTTGCTGGTCAACACTCCTGCTACGGCCAACGTCCGCCTGAAGATCGGCCAGGTGAACGAAAGCGTCAACCTGAGCAGTGAAATTGAAGCGCTGAACACGGTCGATGCTTCCATTAGGAGTTCCTTCGACGAAAAACGACTGTTCCACTTCGGCCAACAGAGTCGAGGCGAATTGTGAGAATTCATCGGCACGCTCTCATCAAGGGATTGGCAGGTGCCAAGAGAGTTCAAACTCATGAATAGTTTTCTAACGGCAACATCTAAGAAAATTTTGTGCACATTCTGCTACACGAGATTCGTCACTGGGCACAGATTGCGACACTATTCCGTATGCACGACTTAAAAGACGATTTCCACGATTTTCTGTTCAGCCCATTAATGGGCGGCGAGTTGAGGCGGTCCGGATGACGGGCTACTCAGAAGCTGTCCGAGTGAGCCCGGCTTAGCGGATCAATCTCGGCGACGTTCTATCCGATTATCAAGCTGGTTGTAACCATGCGCTGGGAGTCGAGCGTGAAATCTCCAGTTCCTCTTCAGTCGTGTCGACGGAAATGTCACCGAATAGTGGAGTGCTCAAATAGCGTTCTCCCGTGTCAGGCAACATGCAAAGAATCGTTGATTCCTCTGGAGCTTCCGCGCTGACGCGCAACGCAGCTGCGAAAGTCGCACCCGACGTAATGCCGACGAAGATCCCTTCCTTGCGGGCGAGTTCCTTACTCCAACGCATAGCGTCGGCATTTTCGATGCGCAGAACCTGGCTGATGACCTTCACGTCTACGGCATCCGCTGCTAGCTTCGCGATGAAGTCCGGGCTCCAGCCTTGCAGTGGGTGGGGATGCCATGCAGGGTGGCTCGCCGCTGCTGATCCATCTGGATTCCGTTGTTGCTCAATCCCGCTTGAAAGCATCGCTGCTTCATCTGGTTCGCAGACTACGATCTTCGTCTCAGGACGCTCTTTCGCGAGCACCCGCGCCACGCCCTTCAGAGTGCCCCCGGTACCGAACCCCGTAACCCAGTAATCCAGGCGTTCGCCTTTGAAGTCTTCCAGTATCTCCTTCGCCGAAGTTCGTGAGTGCATGACGGCGTTGGCTTCGTTCTCAAACTGACGTGTGAGAAACCAACCGTGGGTTTCGGCTAGTTCGAGAGCCTTGGCGACCATGCCCGACCCTCTGCCTGTGGCGGGCGTAAGCACAACTTTCGCTCCGAGGAAACGCATTAGCTTGCGTCGCTCAACACTGAAGGTCTCTGCCATAGTGACGACAAGCGGATAGCCCTTTTGGGCGCATACCATTGCCAAGCCGATACCGGTATTACCGCTGGTCGCCTCTATCACCGTCTGTCCGGGCTTGAGCTTTCCGGTCCTCTCCGCGTCCTCGATGACACCGAGCGCCAGACGATCCTTGACGGAACCAAGAGGATTGAAAGCCTCGACTTTGACGAAGAGGTTTACATGGCTAGGCGCCAGCTTATTGATCCTGACCACAGGGGTGTTGCCGACCGTTTCAAGAATGCTGTTATATCTTTTTCCCACTGAGCGCTCCTCGGGTGCAGTAGCAATGCACTTTATTTTCAGCAATTCAGGTCTGTACAAGATAACGCTTTTCGACACGTCTTCGAACGAAATTCCAGCTGGGCTGTTTCGCCGACTCGGAAATCATCAACAAGCTACCCGCTATTGCGGCCTTTGTTTTCAAACCGCGAAAGGACGAGCCAGACCCCCACAGTGAATGCAGGACTGCCCTTGTTGTTTCGACTGCATTTTAGCCGCGCTGAGGATCTTGACTCATCGGTCCGCGATTCTTGTCCTTACTTCTTAAGCTGCTGGACAGCATAGCTTAGCGTCACTCAATGGAGGGCAGTACGGCAGCTGGATTCGATTTACTCTGGAACTTATGTATAATCATGTACTTGGCATACCGCGAGCGGGAGTAGTTCAGCGGTAGAACGCCAGCTTCCCAAGCTGGATGTCACGGGTTCGATCCCCGTCTCCCGCTCCACTTTTCAACTTTACTTAAAAGTCTATAACCCACAAAGATTTCAATTCTGCGTTGAACCACGCTCTCGGGCAATTCCTTCATGGCAAAAATATGTCGTAACAATCCATTCTAAATTTCTACAAATTGGTGACATCACGTTGACATCCTCGGAGCGCTTTCACTTTACGATTTGAAAGCTAACAGGTTTGAGGAATGTTGTTCGACCTGCGTAGAAGCAGGTAGTGGACTCACCCTCCCACAGACTTAGCACCTTTAGAGTCAAGGAGAATTTTCATGAGATGGCGGCTTTTCGTTGTCACTGCTTGTTTCGCGCTGCTACTAATGTTTGCTTCCAGCGTGGCCATGGCGCAATATCAACTCACAAATTTGGTTTCGAACCAGGTAGGAATGGCAAGACATATCGATCCTCTTCTGGTAAATGCCTGGGGACTTGTTTATCCACCTACTGGACCTTTCTGGATCAGCGATGAAGCAAGCGGTTGGTCCACACTCTACACTGCCGCCGGAGTTAAACAGAGCCTGGAGGTGGAAATACCTTCAGCAACCGGCGCAGGTACGGGTTCGCCTACGGGCATTGTTTTTAACGGTTCACCAGAGTTCCAGGTAAAAGGCTGGGCGTCGATTTTCCTGTTCGCAACACTGGATGGAACCATCAGCGGCTGGGCGCCGCAGGCGGATCCGAACAACTCCATTATTGCGGTGAATAATCCAGGCTCTTCTTACACAGGATTGGCGATCAGCAGTAAGCCGACCGGAAACTTTTTGTTCGCTGCGGATAATGCCAAGAACAAGGTTGATGTTTACGACGGCAAGTTTAAGCTTGTAACTTCGTTTACCGATATTACGTTGCCCTCGGGTTTTGCGCCGTTTGGTATTCAGGATATCAACGGTCAGGTTTATGTCACGTTTGCCGCCTCCTCCGGTGCGGCGGGTGGGTTTGTTGACATCTTCAGTGAAGATGGGACGCTCCTAAAGCAGCTCATAAAGGGCAGGCCACTAAACCAGCCTTGGGGAGTTGCTATAGCGCCGAGGAATTTTGGGCCGCTTAGCAACACCCTGCTGATTTCCAACAATACAAACGTCGGTACCATAAATGCCTTCAATGCCTTAACTGGACAGTTTGTAGGTACGGTGAAGGACACGAGCGGTAAGTTAATCCACATCGATCAACTTTGGGGCATCAAATTCGGCGGAGGCACGGCGATCAATGGCCGCAAGAACCAGCTATTCTTCACCGCGGGTCCCAGCAACAACCTGGCTGGAAGATTCGGAGTAATTTCGTTTCAGTAGAACTCAACGGGAATAAAGCAGAAGACTAAGGCCGCTTTCCAGCGGCCTTTTTGCTGAAACTCTACTTGCTTGGCCAGACGGAACTCACCTTGATTGTGTCATCATCTGCCGTGCCGCTTATAGTCGCTTTTTCGCCAGCAAGTTTATACAGGTCATCCAGAACTTTCTTGTCCGTCGTGTCGAGTGTATAGACTTTCTCGCCCACCACGAACGCATATTTAGATCCTTTGCCGACGCAGGCATGAGTGCACTCCGTCTTGCTGCCTTCCATCATGTGATGGGCGCCGCACATGGCATCACTTACTTCGCCAGTAAATGTGTGAGGTTTATCTGCTCCTAATGCCACTGAAAAGCTGAAGCCTATGCCTAAGACAAGGTAGCCTGCGTATTTTCGCCAGCTCGCTCCCATAAATGCTTCGTCTCCCGATTTGAAGGTAGTCACCCCTTATGAATCAATCTATCATTTGCACGTGAAGTTAGTCGGGGAGCCTAGCGCCTACCGGCGGCAGCGTCGGCCGCTTTGATCTTTACCGCAATATCAATAAAAGCCAACGCGGCGCGGCTCAGAGCTTTGTCTTTCCGGAAAACCAAAGCCAGGTCTCGCCGGATTTGAGCATCAGAAAGTGGAATTGCCGCGAGAACATTAGCACGCACATCTTCTTGCACATTCGACCGGGAAATAAATCCAACTCCGACATCGGCCGCCACAAATCGCTTTAGCAATTCGCTCGAGTCCAATTCCATCGCATAGCGGGGCTTCAACTTACGGTCATGGAACAACTCGTCCAGACCATCGCGAGTGTGGCCGGCTTTCGGCATCACCAGCGGAAATTTCGCCACATCAGCTAACGTTGCCGACTTCATCTTCGCCAATGGATGCTGAGGAGGCGAGATGGCGATCAGTTCGTCACGATGAATCGTTACTACGGTCAATCGAGTGTCTGTGACCGGAAGGGAAATGACGCCAAAGTCCACCGAATTGTCGATCACGGATTCCAAAATCTTGGCATAGTCGGACCGCTTGATATTTACCGCGACATCCGGGTACTGCTTCTTAAACTCGGCAAACACTTCGGGAAGAATGTGAAGGCAGGTGCCCTCGTTGGCTCCCACAATAATTTCCCCGCGCGGCACTCGCTCGGTTTCCGCGATGGCCAGCAACACCGCTCTACGGGCATCCAGTGTTTCCTCGGCGTACTTTTGAAACAGTTTTCCAGACGCGGTGATCGAGACTTTCCCTCCCGAGCGGTCCAGCAGTTTAGCTCCAATTTCTTCTTCCAGCGAACGAATCTGGGATGAAATTGCTGGCTGCGTACGAAATCGTTTCTCCGCGGCACGGGAGAAGCTGGACAAACGGGCAACTTCCAGGAAAGTTTCTAGCTGGTCATAGTCCATAGGATGGCAGTTGTTAAGCGGCTACGGCAGCATACCTTAGCATCAGAATAGCCTGTCGAATACAGAAACAATGCTAAGTGGTTATCGCCGGTTTTGCATTAAAAAAGAATAAGCCCTCCTTATGGCCTCATAAAAACAATCAATGCCGCAACTTACTCCGCTCCCATACACTTAGGGATTCCCGGAATAGCTAAGAAGATTGTAGCAGTCAGCACTCCACTCCAAGTTTTACAGGCGAGTGAAATGCCCCAAAGGAGCCATCGTGGCCGATGCGAAGACTGTCCTTGAATTCGTGAAGCAGCATGAAATCAAAATGCTGGACCTGCGTTTCACCGATTTGCCGGGTCTACAACACCACATTTCTTATCCGATTGGCCAATTATCGGAAGAATCTTTCCACGAAGGCTTCGGTATGGATGGCTCTTCGATCCGCGGATGGTCCGCGATCCACGAGAGCGATATGCTGCTCATCCCCGATCCGACTACTTACCTGCTTGATCCGTTCACCGAAGTACCAACGCTGGTCATGTTGTGCGACGTCGTTGATCCAGTAACCAAGCAGCGCTATGATCGCGATCCGCGCTACATTGCAAAGAAAGCCGAACTCTATTTGGCGTCAACAACCTTGGCAGACACTGCCTACTTCGGCGCCGCGGCCGAATTTTTCATCTTCGACAATGTTCGCTTCGATCAGCGCGAGCAGCACGGGTTTTACTTTATTGACGCCGAAGAGGGACGCTGGAATTCCGGCCGTGAGGAAAGTAACCTCGGGTATCGTCCGCGATTTAAGGAAGGCTACTTTCCCGTCCCTCCGACCGATCACTATCAGGACCTGCGCACCGAGATGGTGATGACCATGCAGGAGTGCGGACTTCAAGTTGAGTGTCATCATCACGAAGTCGCGACCGGTGGCCAGACCGAGATTGATCTGAAGTACGATTCACTGGCGCGATCCGCCGACCACGTAATGCTTTTCAAATACATCGTGAAGAACGTTGCCAACCAGTATGGCAAGACGGTGACGTTCATGCCCAAACCCATTTTCCAGGACAACGGAAGCGGCATGCATACTCACCAGTCGCTTTGGAAAGAGGGTCAGCCCTTATTCGCCGGAGACGGTTACGCGGGAATTTCGCCCATGGCCCTCTGGTATATCGGTGGCTTGATTAAGCACGGTCCTGCGCTGGCCGCAATCATCGCCCCAACCACGAATTCCTATAAGCGTTTGATCCCGGGACTTGACGCTCCCGTAAACCTGGCATATTCCCGCCGCAATCGTTCGGCGGCCTGCCGCATCCCGATGTACTCAGCGGCTCCGAAAGCAAAAAGGGTGGAATTCCGCCCGCCCGATCCGAGCTGCAACCCGTACCTGGCGTTTGCGGCCATGATGATGGCCGGGCTCGACGGTATACAAAACAAAATCGATCCCGGTCGTCCCATGGACAAAGACGTTTACGACCTGACTCCGGAGGAGCTGGCGAAAGTTTCCTCCATGCCTCCTTCACTGGAAGACGCGCTTGATGCGTTGGAGAAAGATCATCTCTTCCTCCTCCAAGGCGACGTGTTCACCGAAGAGCTGCTAAGCGCCTACATTGATTACAAACGAACCGAAGTGGATGCGATCCGGCTCAGGCCACATCCTTTCGAGTTCGCCTTGTACTACGACATCTAGGTCTCCGAGAACTCGCACACATACCGACATAAAGAGCAGGATTGCAACCGTCAATCCGCAGGATATGGTCCTTCCGCAAACTTGCTGGAGTGATAACCCTTCGATCCGACCATCTGAGCGAGTTGGCTGCCCGGGTCAGCATCAGCTTTCAACCTATCGAGAACGTACTGAAAGTCGTATCGGGGCTGCCAACCGAGATCATTCCTGGCGCGTTCGTTGACGTAAACCCGGTCGATGCCAGGAAACATCTTCCAGCCGCGGCGCGCGTACTCAATCTCATAGTCCGGGACCCTTCGCTTCAGCACTTGAGGTGCGTTGGCACGCAACTCGAGCAGATCGTCCGGCGTGAACGGCGTAGTCGCGCTGACAATATAACGGCCAAAGCCGATTAAGGGAGCCTTCTCAATAGCGAGCAGATGAGCGCTCACTACGTCTTCGATATCCACGCGTCGGTAGAGAAACTCGTTCACCTTCACATTGCTATCGTCGTAGGCCTGGCGAGTCTCCTTATGGTCATCCTTTTCGGGAAAGAAGCGTGAGGTTCTCAGGATGAGGCACGGGAGCTGAAACTTCCGATGGAATAGCTCGCATAAGTTCTCTGCCGCCGTTTTGGTTACGCCATAAATGTTTCGGGGAACCGGCGTGACACCCTCGGTCACCCACGCCGCAGGGCTTCCAGGCGGCGGCGTAAGAGCGCTGCCGAACGCGCTGGTCGTGCTCGTAAAGACAAACGCGCTAACACCGGCAAGAACAGCCTCTTCCAAGAGATTAAGTGTGCCCGTGATGTTGTTGTCAACAAAGCTCTGGCGGCTGTGAGTAACAATGTGCGGTTTGTGTAGGGTAGCAGCGTGTATTACCACACCTGCACCCTCCATGCATCGTTTGACGAAACGACGGTCAACTATCGATCCGACCTCATTCGTGAAGTCTGATGGAACAATGTC